>JALYYX010000156.1 GCA_030946075.1 Bacteroidota bacterium
AGCAACGCAACGCTCAAATCTACGCTGTTCCTGACCACATTACCACATCCGGTTATAATAGTAATAGTAGTAATAAAATGATTTTAAATTCTACTTTTGATGCGTACTAAAAATGGGGAGCCTACAAACTTTTGTATCTGAATACATTAATTCCCTTTTTACAAAAAGAATATGGTATAAAATAATATGGAGACTCATCATCCCCAGCACGTAATGCATAAAAAGTATGGGGAGAATAATTTATAAATCTTTGGCAGGTATTTTTTTTATGTTACCCTTGCTGTCAGAAATTACAAGATAACCATTGCGTGCTTTTTCTTCTAAAATAACCTTTTGTATTGCTTTGTCTAAGGCCACTTTTATTTTAGGGCTAAGATCTTCGCGTTGTTTTATGTTACTCATTTTGTATTCAGATTATTATATACATCAAAGTTAAAAATATCAGCTTGCCCGGCAATGCCTTTAGCTACCAGTGTATATTCAGTACCGGAGTTATCATAAATATACCAATCATCTGCCAATGAGAAATATTTTGAAAAATTATTCACTCCTTTTGCATATCGCCTTTCAATTACATTTTCGGGAATATTATGACCACCTTTGCTAACCCTTGCTGCTACTCTTTCTTTCGCCAATTTTGCATTATTAAGCCAAATAAAAAAAAGCGTAATGTTATATTCTTTTAATTTAGCTGCCCGTATAAATTTTAGATAAGTTAAACCGGATAAGGTAGTTTCAAAAGCAAAATTTTTTTTCTTTTCTTTTAAATCTTCTAATCTCTCCAACATAATTCTTGCTGCGTGAAAAGCTACGCCTTCAGGATTAAGCGGCGATAGCCCTCTTGCAATTTCATCAGCATTTACAAACTCTATTGTTTTAAAAACTTCGGGCAATAAATTATATGCAGCAGTAGTTTTGCCTGCTCCATTGCAACCAGCTATTATATAAATTGAAGGCATAAATAAAATTGCTAAAGTACCATATTAAAGTTTGCTTTATCTTTCTAACTATAAATAAACTCAAAAATGGAAGTACACAAACACCCACACCACGTAACCCATAAAAAAAAATTGGGAGAATACCTGTTAGAATTTTTGATGCTTTTTCTTGCAGTTTTTTTAGGGTTTTTAGCAGAGAACAGAAGGGAAGAAATTGCAGAAAGGCATAAGGAAAAGGAATACATGGAAACATTTGTCAACGATCTTGAGAGAGACACATTATTGATACATTATGTAAATGGGTTATTAAAAGACAGAAATATATATCTTGATACTTTACTTACCCGGGTTAATACTCCGGGAATATTAAATACGCCTAATAAACTGTATGAGGTGATCCATAAAGCAATTGGGGCCAGTTATTTTACATTTACTGAGAGAACATTATCGCAATTAAAATCTGCAGGCGGCATGCGATTGATCAGAAACCGGGAAGTATCCGACAGTATTGCAGATTATGATTATGAAATATATTGGCACTCTCTTTTTTTAAAACAACGCTTTGAAACAAGCGAGAAATTACATGCTTTAGAGCACCAGATATTTATTAAAAATGAATATAAAAATCTAACTCCTGAGCAAATTAAAAATTTGGATCATCAATTAAAAATACAAAATCTAAGTGCTGAAAAGATAACAGAGTTTGCGAACATTGCAGCTGTGTTACGGGAACAAAATGATACGTATCAAAAAAAATACTTAGATATCATCGAGCGCAAGGCAACTAATCTTCGCAATCTGATAAAAAAGGAATATCATTTAAAATGAGTGAAAAGCAAAAGATAGAAGAGCAGCCATCAGACGATAGTTCACAGTCAACTAATATGAATAATGCTGTTGAACTACCAACTACAAACCAAAAATTACAAACTAAAGAAATGGAAGTACACAAACATCCACACCACGTAACACATCAAAAGAAATGGACAGAATATCTGCTTGAGTTTTTTATGCTTTTTCTTGCAGTAACACTTGGTTTTTTTGCGGAAAGCATAAGGGAAGGAAGGGTGGAAAGATCACATGAAAAGGCTTATATAAAATCATTGAATGAAGATCTTCAAACTGATATTACTACCAATCAGAATGAAATTAAAAGTATCCCGGAAAGAATTATCCGAATAGATTCCTTAAAGATGTTTCTCAATTCTGGTGATATAAATCAACATGCCAATGATATTTATTTTTTATCTAGGCAAATTCAGCGTGCCACTTTCTCTTTATTAAATGACAGAACCCTTGTGCAGCTAAGAAATGCTGGTGGTATGAGAATAATTGAGAATAAACAACTTTCTGATAGTATTTTCTATTACTATAAAATGGGTGAATTTAAAAATTATTCGAATCAACTCTTATACAGCCATTTTAGAGAGACCGATGCCATTTTTGAAGAAATATTTAATGGTAATTATTTTGATAAAACTTTAGATAGTACAGGGAATTTGTTAAGACTGGTTGACCCGGTTACTTTAAGATCTCTTGATGCCAAATCAATCAGTTCGTATATTCTTATCCTGTCCAGGATAAAGTCATTATCTCTCGCAAATATCAATAACAATATAAGATTAATTAAAAAAGCTGAAAACATGAGAAATATTATTTCTAAAGAATATCATTTACCAAATGAATAAATTTAAAACAATGGAAACTCATCATCCACACCATGTAACCCATAAAAAGAAATGGGGAGAATATTTGTTGGAATTTTTCATGCTTTTTCTTGCTGTTTTTCTTGGCTTTGTCGCGGAGAATATAAGGGAAAACATTTCTGAGGGCCATAGAGAAAAGCAATTCATCGAATCGATGGTGCTGGACCTTCAGGAAGACACCATAAAAATGAACCAGGCCATTGCTAGCAATACCCGGAAATTTGAAGGCATAGATACTTTACTCAAAACTATTTATGCCACTCATTATACAGATAGCAGCTTAAAATGTTTATACAGGTTGAATAACTATTTATATTACAGGGCACAACTTTTTTTTACCAAAAGAACGATCATACAATTAAAAAATTCAGGTGGCTTAAGGCTAATAAGAAACAGAGCTGCTTCGGACAGTATTATTGTTTATGATGAAAATTGCGAAAAAATTGAAAAACAGTTCGACGGTTTGTTAACACACCAAATTGGCGCAAGAGAAATTGAATATAAAGTTCTTGATCCTCGCTGCAAACTGGAGAAAAGCGCCAAGTTTACCTTGCTTAATAACGACTATAAATTGATGTTAGAATATGCCAACTGGCTCACTACTATAAAGGTGTCTGTTAAATATTATGTGGCCTTCATAAAAGACCAAAAGGAAAGAGCAATAAGGGTAATGCAATTTCTTCAGAAAGAATATCATTTAGAAAATAAATAAATATGGAAGTACACAAACATCCACACCACGTAACACATAAAAAGAAATGGGGAGAATATTTGTTGGAATTTTTCATGCTTTTTCTTGCTGTTTTTCTTGGCTTTGTCGCGGAGAATGTTAGGGAAGGAGTGGTAGAACAGCATAGAGAAAAAGAATACGTGATAAGTATTTATAACGATCTTAAAAAAGATACCATAAGTATAAATGACGGTATTAACGCATTTACTTCTATAACAAATACAGAAGACTCAATGTTAGCTTGCTTAAAAATAAATCCACCGGAAATAGGCAAATTAAATCGTCTTATTTCTAAGGATTTTTGGAATTTTACGGGCTTCAGTTACAATAACAAAACAATAGAGCAATTAAAAAATTCGGGTAATCTTCGTCTCATAAGAAATAAAATAGTGTTAGACAGCATTCTGTTATATGATAATATTATGAATGCTTTTGTAATGCAACAATATGGTGATTTAAAGAATGCAATGTTTTCTTATAAAAATGATGAATCAAAAGTTGTTAACTATTCGCAACTTAATCAAACCCCTCTATTTGATTCTATAGATCTTAATAAAACAATTAACCCTTCATTTATTTCAAAGAATGCAGAAACCATAGCTAATTATTATAATAAGCTTTTTTTGCATGCCGCCCTTAACCGCACTTTTCTTAGGACTTTAAAAAGAGGAAAATCAAAAGCGTTATTATTACTTCTATTGATTAAAAAAGAATATCATTTACAAAACGAATAGTATGGACACACATCACCCACCACGTAACGTACAAAAATGAAATGACAGAATTAATTCAATAAAATTCTTTAAAAATGGTTTGTTTTATATCCGGCCACTCATCATTGGTGATGCTGAAAAAAATAGAATCTCTTATTCTTCCTGTTGAAGTAATTGAATGCTTGCGAAAAATTCCTTCTTCCTTTGCGCCTATTTTTCTCATTGCTTTTTGTGATTGCTGATTAAGCACATCCGTTTTTAATTCGACCCTGTTAAATTGCAACACTTCAAAAGCAAACTGCAGTAATAAAAATTTGCATGCTTTGTTTAATCCTGTGCCCTGAAACGTAGGGTTCATCCAAGTCCATCCAATCTCCAGTCGCTTATGTTCGAAAGAAATATTTCCATAGCGTGTGCTGCCCGCTACACATCTTTTTTGCTTATCAAAAATTAAAAACGGGTAGCTTGAATTATTTTCTCTCTCCTGTAAAGCCGTTTCAATATATGCTGTAAGGTCATTGGGTTCTTTTAAATTACTCATTCCAAGTTGCCATATTTGAGGATCGTAGGCTACTTTATCAAGTAAATAAAAATCGTCTTTTTTTAGCGGTGTAATCTTTGCCCTTTCATTTTCAAGAATGATCTCTTCTGTAAAAAAATTTTCAGCTATCATCATTTTATTAATCTTTGTATCATTGTATTTTTTATAATCAAACCCAAACTTAATACAATGCCCATCAATCAATCATTTTTGCAGGAATTTGAACAGGAATCAGCCAGCACAAGAAAGATACTTCAAAGAGTTCCCGAAGAACATTTTGACTGGAAACCTCATGAAAAATCTTTTACATTAGGCCGGTTGGCAACACATATTGCTGAGCTTTCCGGGTATATTTCTACGGCTCTTACAACTAATGAGCTTGACTTTTCCATAAGAGAATATGTACCAAGGCAAGCGGCAACATCATCTGAGCTAATGCAAATATTCGAAGAGAATTTTTCAAAATCAAAAGAAGAATTACAAAAAGCAACTGATGATGTATTTATGCAAAAATGGAAGCTGCGTAATGGCGATCACATTATTTTTGACCTCCCCAAAAGTGCAGTGCTTCGTACTTTTGCAATCAATCATCTTATACACCACAGGGCACAGTTGAGTGTTTATCTGCGTTTGCTTAATGTGCCTGTTCCCGGCATGTATGGACCTTCAGCTGATGAACCAATGTAAAACTTTATGGATAAGCATTATACCATTCCTGCACAAACAAAAATCGGCCATGTACATTTAAAAGTAGCAGATATAAAAAGAGCAATGGCTTTTTATTGTGATCTTCTTGGCTTTGAGCTTATCACAATGTACGGAAGTGATGCGGCATTTATTTCAGCCGGAGGCTATCATCATCACATTGGCCTAAATACATGGTACAGTAAAAATGCGCCGCCGGCTCCGGTTCGCAGTGCAGGATTATTTCATACAGCAATTTTATACCCTACCAGAAAAGATTTGGCTGTTGCTTACAAACGCTTGCTGGATGCAGGTTACCCGTTAACGGGTGTCGCAGATCGTGGTGTGTCTGAGGCACTGTATTTAAATGATCCTGATGAAAATGGCGTAGAACTTTATTGGGACAGGCCAAAAGAAGAATGGCCGCACAAGCCTGACGGTTCTATTGAAATGTACACACAATCTCTTGACCTTGATGATCTGTTGAAAGAGTTGGATTGATTCCTTGTGAAGTAAGATGTATGATGTTGAATTTAATTATCAGTAATCAATCTATTTTATCTTCACCCTTCTCACCATTCTTTACAATATCACCTGACTTGCCAACTACGTTTGCTATCATCGTTCTCCAGTCATCTTTTTTTCTTAATAAAAATTCAAGATCCATACTAAAATGTTTAAACTCTTCCTTTTGAGCGTTTTCCATAATGGCTTTTGCATCTTTATCTTTTTCAACACTTATGCGTTGCTCATACCAATTAATGGCATCCGCTTCTTCAATCATGGATTGTATCATGCGTGCAAAGGTTCTTGTTTCTTCTGATAATTCCTGTGGTGGTTCGTGATATTGTTCTGTTGGCATATTATAAAATTTTTTTTAAAGATATTGTAAGTTCTGTAAGCATTATTTTTCTTTCAGCAATTCATTAATAGTTGTATAAAATTCTTTTTTATATTCTTCATAATGCATGCCGGTTCCTGGACCAAAAAAACCTGTATCAAATTTTCTAACCTTACCTTTTTTATCAATGATGATTGATGAAGGAAAAACTTTTATAGGGGTTACCTGTGGCAAGGTTTTTTCAGTTCTTAAAGTATCTGAAACACTTACTCCTGTTATCAATAAAGGATATTGAACTTGAAAGCGCTGTTGAAATTTCCGAAGGCTTTTTACTGATCGGTTAAAGTCTGTGCTATATTCATAAGCAAGGCCGATAACCTCAATTCCGCGTTGTTTATTTTTATTGTAATAGTTGCTCAGGAATGCAGTTTCATCCATACAGTTGGGGCACCATGAGCCAAGTATTTGAACTATCACTACTTTGTTTTTAAATCTTGCATCATCAATTCCAACTTCTTTTCCATTGATATCCGTAAAGTGAAAATTTAATTTTTCTTCATTTGGTTTAAGATACATTGCAACATCTTCTGTAGAAACTTTTGCATTCGCATCCTTTACTGCTGTCCATCCTTCTTTATTTTTTGCGCCGCTATAAAATATTCCATTGGTAATTGTTTTATCACTGATTATATCAGCTGTAAATAAATAAGCATGAGCACCATCAAATCCTGAAAGCATTAATTTATTTCCGGTTACTATACCTTCCTGGTAACGGTAATCTCCGGATGGCGTTAAGAAAGTTCCTGTTATTTTATTTCCCGTTTGCTTAAATTCTGCAATGGATGCGTCTGCTTTTGTTTTATCGCTTTCGAATGTAACTTCCCATCTGCCACTGATATTAAACTTTGCATTGCCCTGCGTTAATTTGAATCTGTAATTGTTCCGTTCTGCAGTAAACGGAAGTATCTGATCCTTGCCTGATGTGCCTTTCGTCCATTCTCCTTCCCATTTAGTGTTGCCAGTTTTTGCTTTGAAAGATGATTCAAAAACCGGCATGCCGATAAAAACAGAATCTTTTGTAAAGCTTACATTATCAACTTTTATTTTTTCAGAACCATTTATGATAAATAGATTTTTTTTTCTGTTTACATCTTCTACTTTAAAATTAAATACAATATCATTCCCATCAGGCCTGTGAATTGCTGCACGCCATAATGAATTGTTTGAGTTTATTTTTTGAGAAGTGGCCTGAAGATTTATCAGCAATAAAAATGCAAATCCAAATTTGTTCATGAAAATATTTTAGTGTGCAAAGGTCATTCATTAATTATAAAAAGAATCCTAAAATTGAAAGTGAAGAATAATGTAACGAAGTAT
>JALYYX010000367.1 GCA_030946075.1 Bacteroidota bacterium
CCTAAAATATTTTTATCATCATCCACGCCAATAATTAATGTTCCTCCTTCACTGTTGAGAAAGCCTACTATATTTTTAAATGCTGTATGCTCAATATATTTTTCTATTGTTCCTTTTTTGATATCCAACCGCAGGCTGCTTTTAAACTCACAATATTTGTTTTCACCTCTTGCAATAATTTCCTGGAGCCTTGCTATTTTTTCCTGTTTATCTTTTATGCTTAATCTTGGCTTTGTATCTGCAAAGCGTGCAAGTTTTGGATAGCGCCTTGCCCACCAATATTCAACTTCTTGTATATCTTCTTCATTTAAACCATAATGACTGTAAACAATGTTATCTATTTCTTTTTGTTCATCTGATAGATATTCATATTTTAAACTTTTTTTCTGATGCCCGATAATTGATAACACTAAACTTTCCAAATTGTCAATATTAAATTGTATCAGCAATTCCTTCATCGTATCAACTTCTGATGAAACTGTATGAATTATATAGTTACGAAAAAGGAACTTATTTAATTTGGAATTAAGAATCCCAATAATTCTATAGATTAAATCCTCATTTTGTAAAAATATGCAAGAGCTTTCTTTGTCAAAAGGACCTGGGTGATTGATCCTAAAAGTTGGAGAGTACATTCCTCTTGAGGAAAACGTAATACCTTTTTTAAAATAAAACTGAGGGTTGTCATGTCTGTGTCCACGTAATTTTTGCATTTTTTTTACGCTGCTTTTTCTCCAATCTATATAATATTCGGTTGGAACGTAATATTGCGGTAGCCATCCCTGATCGACATCGGAAGCTCCTCCTTTATCATATTCCAGTAGATATTTTCCGTTAAATTTATTTTCATCAAATCCTTGTTCTTTTTCTAATTGAGTAAGATGATCATAATTATTCTTAGCCAAAACCATAGATTTGTTTAAAATCTTATAACTTCCTCTTGCATCTTCGGCTTTAAATACATAACTATAATTATCTCCTGTTGTCAGCCCGTGCTTTACTTCCGCAATATCACTAAGCTTAATTAATTCAATTGTCTTGTGATTAATATTTATTTTTCTTATTTCAATCTCTATTCTTTCATTAACCACGTCATCATTTTCGGGCAATAAAGAAATAATTTTCTCACAAGTGCTGTCATTCATTAATCCAAACAGTTTTGGGCTTGCAGTAAAAATTGGCAAGTTGCTATTTGTGTTGATAAGGTTTTGAAAATATTTATAAACTGCATAGCTTTCATTAAAGTCGCCAGCAAATTCATCAAGCTTAAAAAGTTTTTCACGAAATTCAGGAAGCGACTTTCGTGTACTCAGGTTAGTCAGATCAGCAGCGATTAATTCATTTTCTTCTAACGCTCCTTGTTTTGATAAAGAAAATATAGCAGTATTAACTACAGCTCCAAATGTATCAGGGTGCAAGCGAACCACTTTATGTAATTGATTTTTTAAAACCAGTTGCCTCAGTTGTAAATGGCTTTTAATGGTAAGCCAAGTATCACTTACAATATATACAAGCGTACCATTTGGTTTGAGTAAAGTTTCTATCGCAAGCTTTATGAAAAAACTGTAACTGTCTTTGCTTCCTAAATCAGCTTGCTTATAAAATTCATCGTCAATTTTTACACCATAAGGCGGATTGGCTATTACAATATCAAAACCTCCATTATCAAAAACATGTTTAAAATACAAATGCCACAAAAAATATTTCTTTTCATATTCATCAAACTCCTTAAGCCTTTGAGCCTTCACTTTGAATTCATCAGTTTCTATTTGCAGTTTATCAACTCTTTTTTGATAGGAAGCTTTTAAAATATCTCTTTGATTAGCGGATAGCCCTGCTGTTCTTTTTCTGTAATCTGTCCATTCATTTTCAATTCTTGTTTTATTTTCCTTCAGCCTGTCATCAATACAGGATTTTATATAGGCTTTCTCTACCTTGTTTAATTCTTTTCGCTTTTCAGCTTTAATCTTTTCGTCATGCGCATCAAATAAATCTTCCTCCAACTTTCCCAAATCAATATCACTGTTATAGAGAAACCCATAAAAACTTTCCGGCTCATGTAACTCGCCAAACAGGTTAATGTTTTTTGATTCTTTTTTTTCTTCTTTAATCTTTAATGGTATTCCTTCAAACTCTTCTTTAAGCGAATCACCCTGCATAAATTTATAATCGAAGTTGGGCTAAGGTCGCGGGTGTGGTAGGTCAGCAAATAATGATAACCAAAAGCGTAATCTGGCAATGTCAATAGCGCCTTTATCTATATCAACGCCATAAATACTTTTACGGATAATTTTCTCTTTTACTTCAGAAGGAATGAAAGGTGTACCGGGGTTTGTGAGGGCATATAGCTGTAATTGATATATTTCCAGCAATATTCCCATTGGAAAAGCGCCGGAACCAATTGCCGGGTCACACACTTTTACAGAATCCAATTCTGAATCTATTACAATTGCCTGGTTGCGGATAAATGCATTCGCTTCTTTGTATTGAATAAATTTTTTAAGTGCAGTATAATCTTCACTTCCGTTTTTTACATTCATCTTTTTTGACAAATGAAGCAACAATGCTTCCTGCGTCATAAAATGAACTACTTCTTTTGGCGTATAGAAAGTACCAAACCTTTTATTTTCTTCAATTAGGTTTTCAAAAATATGCCCGAGCATTTCAGGATCAACAGCAACTTCACGTTCATCAGGGCTATCTTCAATTATGGTGAAATTGAAACTATCAAAGAACTTAAATAGCTTATCAAATAATTCATTCTTAAATTTAATTTCTTCGACACCTTTAAAATCAGTTTCAAATAATCCCCCGTTTAAATAGGGAATTTTTCCAAGCACTTCACCCTCTACTTTATACACCTCATCTTTTCTCTTTGAGTTATTCAAAGTATCAAAGAACAACGGAACAAGAAAAGTAGAATAGAAATCTTTTTTTCTGTCAGCGAATTGAAATAGATGTGTCATGAAAGCATGGTCCGGCTTTATTTCCGGAGGTTCAGCCCATATACTTTGCAACCATCCTTTCTTTTGCAAAAAATAAAGAAACACAATTCGTCCCAACAATCTTTTTATGAAATCGCGAATTGGTTTTTCTGCCAAATCATTTTCAGCGACATTTTTATGTTTTGTTATTTTGAAAACAGATTTGCGGTAGGTTGAG
>JALYYX010000240.1 GCA_030946075.1 Bacteroidota bacterium
TTACTGTTCATTCTGCTGCCTGACCCACCGGCTACTATCACAGCATATTTTTTCATTTGTTTTTTTGGATTTTTATTTACAAATGATCATCACCATAAATGGCAACCATGTTTATTCCCTCACTGGTTTTTAATCCCCGGTACATGCCTGCACAGTTAAAAACCAATGCAGCATTGCCTTTAGCATCCATCGCTATCAGGCCACCTTCGCCATTTAAGTGCAATAACTTTTTTAAAACAACCTCCTCACATGCCTGCTGCAGGTTCATATTTTTATATTCCATAAGGCAACTCACATCATGCGCTACAACAGCACGAATAAAAGGCTCACCATGCCCGGTACATGAAATGGCGCATGTTTTATTATTTGCATAAGTACCAATACCTATTAAAGGGCTATCCCCTATTCTGCCAAATTGCTTATTGGTCATACCCCCTGTAGAAGTTGCTGCTGCAATGTTTCCATCTTTATCACAAGCCACTGCACCTACTGTTCCAAACTTTGTTTCCTTTACAGCATCAATAAGTTTATCACTTTTATGATCGAGTGTGTACAGATCGCTGTCTCTAATTTCACGCCACTGATCGTAACGGAGTTGTGTAAAAAAATATTCATCAGCCTCTAATTTAATTCCCTGTTTAATTGCAAAATCATTTGCGCCCTTACCGCTTAATAAAACATGTCCGCTATGTAACATTACCTGTTCCGCAAGTTCTACAGGATTGCGAACATTTCTCACACCTGCAACTGCACCAGCCTCTAATGTTTTCCCGTCCATAATTGCAGCATCCAGTTCATTAATTCCTTTCTTTGTAAAAACCGCACCCCGGCCTGCATTAAAAAGTGGATTATCCTCCAGTTGCACGGTGGCCGCTTTTACTGCATTTATTGCACTTCCTCCATTCTCAAGAACCGAAAACCCGCAATCAAGAGCACCTTGTAATGCTTGTCGGTATTCGGTTTCAAGCTCAGGTGTGAGATCCTTTTTTAAAATAGTACCGGCTCCGCCGTGAATTGCCATTGAAAATTTTTCCATTTTTAGAGTTACACTTTATGCGTTAATAAATTATGCCGAAAATACTTATTTTAGCAATGTTGAATTTTTAAATTTAATTCATATACTTTGGAAATTCAACAGCAAACTTTATTGCTAACTTTTCCAAATCTTCAATTACCTGTTTTAATAAAGGAATTCCCTCTTTCATTCGTACCTCTTCCATTTCTCTTTCAATATCACCGGGAATAAAAACTCTCTTCTGCCCTTTCACAGGTTTTGCTGATCTGAATCTTTTTACCCAATTATCCATTTGCATTTTAAATTCTGTTGCTGAACGAAATGCATCAATTCTCATTGCGCCAAAAAAATGGCCAATGCCTTCACCGGGCATATTCTCTGGCATAGCAACGTATGCAGGAAATGGGGGAACCCATGGACCATAATTTGCACCACTTAATATTCCGGAAAATATATCTACAATAGAACCTAAGGCATATCCCTTGTGGCTTCCATGTTCTCTATCTCCACCAAGAGGCAGTAATGCACCACCGTCTTTTAACGCATGTGCATCGGTAGATGGCTCACCATCTTTTGTTTGCACCCATCCTAATGGTGTTGGAGAATTTTTTCTTTGCAACATTTCCAGCTTTCCATTGGCAGCAGTAGTGGTTGCAAAATCTGCAACAAAAGCGGGCTCATCGCCAGCAGGAAATGCAACAGCAATCGGGTTAGTCCCTAACATTCTTTCCACAGAAAAAGTTGGAGCAACTAAAGCAGATGCATTGGTCATTGCAATACCGATCATATCATTTTCCAGTGCCATCATTGCATGCGAACCTGCAATACCAAAATGATTACTATTTTTTACTGCTACCCATCCTGTACCAACATTTGTTGCTTTATTAATTGCTACCTGCATTGCATAAGGAGCAACAACCAAACCTAATCCTGCATCACCATCAATTGTTGCTGTAGAAGGTGTTTCATGTATAATTTTTATTGATGGTTTAGCATTCACCCTTTCAACTTCCCACAATCTTACATACCCATTTAATCTTGCAACACCATGACTGTCTACTCCTCTCAAATCCGCTGAAAGCAAAGACTTTGCTGCTATCTCCGCATCGTTACCATTGCATCCTATCTTTAAAAAAATATTTTTAGAAAAAGAAAACAGATGTTGATATGAAAAGCTTTTCGGCATCAAACGAAATTATGAATTATGAATTTAGAATTATGAGTTATAGATTAATTTTGCGTTTTTACTTTTAACTTTTGAATTGTAATGGGAAGAATTTTTGAAGTACGTAAATCAACCATGTTTGCCCGGTGGGATAAGATGGCAAAACAATTTACCAGGATAGGTAAAGAAATTGATATGGCTGTAAAAGCAGGAGGACAAGACCCTGCAAATAACTCTGCTTTGAGGCGTTGCATAATTAATGCAAAAGCTGTAAACATGCCGAAAGACCGTGTAGATGCGGCTATTAAGAGAGCAATGGGAAAAGACAAAACCGATTACCATGAAATGCTCTACGAAGGTTACGCACCCCACGGTGTAGCACTACTTGTAGAAACAGCCACTGATAACCCTACAAGAACTGTTGCTAATGTTCGTATGCACTTTAATAAAGGACATGGAAATTTAGGAACCACAGGCAGCGTAGCATTTACTTTTAACCGCATGGGTGAATTCAAAATAAAAAATACCAATTTAAATATTGAAGAACTGGAGCTTGAATTAATTGATTACGGACTGGAAGAGATTGGTGAAGATGCGGATGGAAATATTATTATCCGCACTGCATACAATGAGTTTGGGCACATGAGCAAGGCGTTGGAAGAAAAAGGAATTAATGTTATTACTGCAGAACTTACCAGATTACCAACTACAACTGTTGAACTAAATGAGGAACAATCCAATGAAGTTTTAAAACTGGTTGACAATTTAGAGCAGGATGAAGATGTGCAAAAAGTATATCATAATTTGAAATAGATGAAAGTTATGCATTTGCTTTGCAATAAATAATGCAGATGCAATACAACATTGAAGAAATAAA
>JALYYX010000370.1 GCA_030946075.1 Bacteroidota bacterium
CACAACATTCAGCTACCATTTTAGGGAGATTGGGGCCGAGCCTGTCGCAAAAAACAAATGCAGGTGTATCATCGCCCCAGGTGAATGATCCTGTATAAGAAATTCCCCCAACACCTGTATACCATCCACTTGTAGGTGTAACAATTACTCTTATTCTTTTGCTAAGAGGTGCTGCTAAAAATACTGAAAGTTCTGTTGTGATATTTATATTGAAAGGTCTGTAATGTTCCGCAACGCGGTTAAACACTTCTGTAATTTGTGTATCAGTCATTCCGGAAGGAGCACAGTTCAATGGCGATCCTCCGTTCCATGAGGAAGATACCACGTACTCGCCATCAAAATCAAGATAAACTGTGGCCTGCGCTGAAGGGAAACTGCTGAGCTTAGGTAAACCTATGGCGGTTATTGAGGTTAGTAAAGTCCACAATACCATAAGTATATAGGATTTTTTCATGTTGTGGTTTTTTTGAGGTTTGGATTCAGGGATTTTTATAAAAGATCAATTGTATCTAATCATGATCTTCTATTAATTTTTCTGTTCTTGTTTTATTTATGAAATAATTTCCGTTAGTATCTGTTTTCAATTCAAAGGCATCGCCATATTTTGTATTTATCATTCTGCCTATATATGAAATAGATTTATCATCATTAATTCTTTTTGAAACTCCAAAAATGGTATTATCTAGATTATCTAATCTTACAACAACGCTTTGTAAATTTTCATATTTCTGAACAGAGGAAACAATAGTACCTGTAAAGCCAACATTTTCTCCAAGGGATAATTTTATGGGTTTGCCTTCTGATGCGGTAAATATCTTTTCTAATTCTGTTGCAGGAAAATTAATTGTATTGGAAAAAGCTGCGAAGAGTGATGGCCTGCGGTCTGTAACCACCTGGGCTTTACTTGTGTTGAAAGAAAGAAGCAAAGTAAAAAGCACAACGGCTTTGTAAATGTGTTTCATAGTTTGGAATTTTTGGTTTTCAAAAATACTGGATGACTATAAAACGCAACTATGTTAAAAAAATTATGTTTTTGTAAAAAATAATTAAGAAGAAATACAAAATAGAAAAAACACTTCGTATTAATACTGCCCTGTACTGAGCAAAACAAGTGTACATGCTTCCATCACTTTAATTCCTTTTTGTTTTGCAAGGTTTTCTAATTCATCATTTTCAGTGCCGGGATTAAAAATTATTCTTTTAGGGTGTAATGAAAGAATATAATCGTAGTAAGGCTTTTGGTTTGTGGGATTAAGGTAAAGCGTTATTGTGTCAATATCGCTAATTGGTTTTTGTTCGGTATCAATTTCCACGTTGGCAACTTTCCCCTTTTTTTTGCCGATGGCAACTACATCATTATTATGTGCTGCTAATTTATTTATAGCAAGATTGCTGTAGCGTGAAGGATTTGCAGATGCGCCCAGTACTAAAGTTTTTTTATTTGCCATAATAATTTTATTAAATCTGTCGCAATATCAGTTCAAAAATCTTGCCTTTATTTCAGGTGTCGGTATCATACATTTATCTTTTTTACCAAACCATTTGTAACGGTTTTTTGCAACCCAATTATAAACGGCATTTCTTATAAATGGCGGTACAATAATAAAGCCATATAGCAACGGCCATAAAGCATTTAATTTTTTTAGAACCCGTAATACACCTGTTGATCTTGTATATGCGTTATTATTTTCAATTAGAACAAATGAATTAAAATCATTTAAAGAAAGATCATTTTCTAATAAAAGTTTTTGGCCAATCGCAGATTGTAATGATGCAAAGCTGAAATAATTGTTTTTATCTCTTTTAATAACAAATTGAACAGCGCCATTACACAAATTGCATACACCATCAAACAAAATTATTGATTGATTCATTATGCAAAATTACTAAAACGCTTTTCCATGTGTTGCGCTAATTAATTTTTTTACCAGAATAGGAAGTGGCTTTAAAGCTGATATAAAAATATTGGTGATCCATTCTTTTCCAAAAAAACTTTGGATAATTCTTCCTGTTCTTAATCTTCTTTCAAATTCTTTTATCCATTTAGAAGTATATTGATCTTCCATTTGTTGCCTGCTTATTTTATTTTGCAGAAAGG
>JALYYX010000258.1 GCA_030946075.1 Bacteroidota bacterium
TTACTGGTACTTCGCAGGGAACGACCATGAAACAACTTGGTAATTATGTTAGCACAGTAAAAGCTGAGCAGTTAAACAAAGGCGCTTCAGGTAATGTATTGCAGGCCTTACAGGGTAAAACAGCGGGTGCACAAATCATTCAAAATTCAGGCGATCCGGCAGGTGGAATGTCTGTAAGATTGAGAGGCATCAGTTCTGTTTTATCTTCATCAGAACCATTGTATATAATTGACGGAGTGATTGTGAACAATGCCACTACAAGGGTTACCAATACACAAAATTCTTATGATGGTAGTAATTTTGTCGGCAGCATTGGCCAAAACCGAATGGTTGATATTAATCCTGCAGATATAGATCATATTGAAGTATTAAATGGCGCTGCAGCCGCAGCTATTTATGGTTCCAGAGCTAATGCCGGCGTTATACAAATATTTACAAAAAAAGGAGTAACAGGTGCACCTCAGGTAAATTTTTCAACAAGTGTACAAACAAGTCAGTTACGCAAAAAACTTAATGTGAATATGGCTCCAATAAAATTTGGCGGTCCAACTGATGGACCTACCGCTCAAACACAGGATATTCTTAGTCCTGGATTAACCAATACAACAAATGTTACCAGATACGATTATCAGGATTATATTTTTCGAAAAGGTATTGGCACAGATAATAATGTTTCTGTAAGTGGCGGTTCAGATAAAACAAAATATTATTTAGCTGGTTCTTATTTTTTTAATGAGGGAATTATTAAAAATACAGACTTTCAAAGATTCAGTTTCAAGGCAAACATAGATCAAATTATAAGCAAAGTACTTAGTGTAAATATGGGATTAAATTACATAAACAGCACTGCTAATGAAAAGCCCGATGGAAATTCTTTTTTCTCTCCTATGAATTCTGTCACCATAATCGGAAATTTTCATGATTTGTTTACCCGTGATGCGAATGGGAATATAAAAGCTATCGGTGAAAGAGGCAGAACAAATCCTGTTTCAGTTATAGAAGATTTTAAACAGCGTGAGGAAACACACCGTATTCTTGCCAGCATGGGTATAAAATTAAAACCAATGCAGGGATTAACCTTTGACTATATATTAGGGATAGATAATTATGGACAATACGGTACTACATATATGCCACCTTTTGCCTATAACGTAAACACGGCATTTTTTGGAGGAGGAGTTAATTTAGACCCAACACTTAATGGATACACCAGTAATGGCCATGACAATTTTTTTCAGATTAATCATGAACTGAATGGAACATATCAATTTAATATTACACCAAACATAGGGTCTACAACACAAATAGGTTTTTCACAACAATATGAAAAAAATCAATATTCTTTATTACAAGGCCGTGGATTAGCTCCCTTCGTTCAAACTATTAATGGTGCAAGCACGCCTTTACAAAGTACTGATGAAAGAAGTGAAATATCAGTATCCGGTGCGTATTTGCAACAAAATTTACGGATAAAAAATAAACTATTCTTAACAGGAGCAATAAGGTTAGATGGCTCTTCCGTATTTGGAGAAAATCAACGTAGTCAGGTTTATTATAAAGCAAGTGGAAGTTATCTTTTATCAGATAATGAGTTTTGGAGAAACAGTATGACATGGTGGAATACATTTAAACTCCGTGCTGCTTATGGAGAGTCTGGTAATTTAACAGGAATTGGAGCCTACGACCGTATTAATGCTTTTAGTAGTAATTCATTTTTAAGCAGAAATGCTTTATCAGGAAACCCCCGCATTGCAAATGAAAATGTAAAACCTGAAAGGCAAAAAGAACTTGAGATAGGAGCTGATATGACTTTCTTTAAAGACAGGGTGGGCTTACAGTTCAACTGGTATCGCAAACGTGTTGAAGATCTTTTGATCAATCGGCAAATTGCTCCAACAAATGGTTACTCCAGTTTACTGGATAATTTTGGCTCATTAGAAAATAAAGGATTCGAAATTGTTTTAACCGGATCACCGGTAAAGGCAAGAGATTTACATTGGGATGTAACTGCCATTTATAATCATAACAGAAATAAAGTTTTAAATGTTGGCCAGGCATTAACCTTATTCAGCACCAATGCAGGAGCACCGGTAGCATTATTACAGGGATACCCTGTAGGGGTTTTCTATGGAACTTTTTTTGCAGTTGATGCATCTAACAACCTGGTTAAAAATTCTGCAGGTTTAGGGAATATTGAAAAGGGAGTACAAAATGGCCCAACTTCATACACCACACAGCGTGATGCCAACGGATTGCCTACGGGTACTACATTACGCAAAGTAATTGGTGATCCAAATCCTAAGTATACTGCATCTTTGGTAAACGAAGTAGGTTACAAAAAATTTAATCTACGTGTTCAGTTAGATGCAGTACAAGGCGTAAGTGTTTTTAATGCGGATTTCAGAACAAGACAAGGCGTTGGTAACGGTAAAGAAGCGGAAAAGGAAGATTTGGGAATTTATCCAAGGGGCTTTATCAGCAGCATTTATCAGATTGAACAATGGAGAGTAGATAATGGATCCTTTGTAAAGTTGCGTGAAGTTTCATTAAGCTATAATTTTGGCAATCTTAAGTTTTTCAGAGATTTATCTGTAAGTTTAAGTGGTCGAAATCTTATTTCATGGGATAAATATCATGGGTATGATCCGGAAGTAAATGGCGCTGGACAAAGTACCTTATTAAGAGGTATTGATTTTGGGTCAGTGCCCATTCCCCGAACGCTTAAACTGGGAATTGCAACTAAATTTTAACATACAAAATTTTAATATGAAAAAGCAAATTATAAAAACATTTTTTTTCGCATCACTGGTAATCTCTGTGTTATGCGAAATTTCCTGTAAAAAAAATTTTATTAACCCATCTACCGTTCCCGATAGCCAATCTTTTAGTACTGACCAGGCAATGACTGGCGTAGCAATAGGATTGCAACGATTATATACAATAGGTCGTGGAAGCTCATTATATAACCGTATTGCACTTAATGGATTATTAACTAAAGAAGACACTGTTTTAAACCAGGGAAATACTTCAGAATATCAATTGGAATTAGGGGCTGGTTCTGTAGATGGAACAAACACAATTCTTGGAGGATTATGGACAACAAGTAATAAAATAATATTTGATGCAAATAGGCTAATTGCCAGCGCCAACACCCTCGGAGATAAAAATTATGCCAGTGGATTAATTGCTTTCGCTGATATATTTAAAGCATTGGCTCTTGGTGACCTATCTATGTTTTGGGAGAAAATACCCGCAACTACTGGTGTTAATGTAAATTTTATCGATAGAGTGCAGGGGTTTACAAAAGCTATTGCAGCAATTGATGAAGCTTTAGCAGCTATTTCAGCTAACGCCATCAGTTCAAAGTTTTTAATAGCCCTTCCACCAAGTCCGGCAATAGATATTTCTAATACACTACATGCTTTAAAAGCGAGGTATGCATTATTTATAGGTAATTATTCACTTGCTTTATCTGAAGCTAATGCAGTTAATTTGGCAGTAAAATCAACATTTAATTTTACTACAGTTACCCTAAATCCAATTTTTGAAACTGCTACCTCTACAAACAATGTATATGCTATACATGGCGATACTTTGGGGTTACCTCCGATCTTTAAACCCGATCCGAATGACAAAAGAATCCCTTTTTATTATACTAATGCTTACAATTCAAAAATCTTGGGATTTGGAGCCGATAAAATTACACCATGGCCGGTTTATTTGCCGGGAGAAATGACGCTTATAAAAGCAGAGGCGTATGCCCGTACAAATGATTTAGTAAATGCGTTAATTGAATTAAATAAAGTTGTTACTAAACAACCTGCAAGCGATCCCTTTGGTGTAGGCGCAGCACTTCCTCCATTAGTGGGGCTTACACAACAGCAAATTTTAGATCAGATTTATAAAAACAGATGTATTGAATTATTTATGTCCGGTTTAAAATTAGAAGATGAGCGTAGATTCGGAAGGCCAACATCAGAAAGAAAAAGAAATTTTTTACCTTACCCTTTTTTAGAAAGAGATAATAATCCTAATACGCCTCCAGATCCTGCATTTTAATTTTGATTAAATAATTTTTTGTAAACGCCTCAAATTTATTGGGGCGTTTTTAATTCGGATTGAAAAAAATGCTATGGGTACTACTGGTAAAATATTGCGACCCCTTCGGCTTCACTTAGGATAAACTTAACGATGATGCTTATGAAGGCTGGAATAAAAAAATTATTGCATTGTAAATCCTTCTAAAAATTTCGTAGTAAAATTTCCGCTGCGAAAATCTTCGTTTCGCATTAACTGCTGATGAAATGGAATAGTAGTTTTTACACCTTCAATAATGTATTCAC
>JALYYX010000292.1 GCA_030946075.1 Bacteroidota bacterium
GTAACCTGTTTAATAATTTTTTGCTTGTTAACCGTAACATATAAAAGCACAACAATGTATGTAGCCAATAAAATAATTAATAAAACAGCAAATGATTTAAGTGTGTATTTAAGGTATTTATTCAAAAGAAAAATTTAGTAATGAATATAAGATAATCTTTATACAAATTCCAATCCACGAATACAAAAAATATTACTGAATATTAGCTTTATACCCTACTCAAATGAAAAGACACCTTTTGCTATTGCCCATTAATTTATTATGACCTTCTCGGAGTTTTTCTTTTTAAACCACCAATACATTGGCACACCCGTAAGCATAAGAACTACCCCTATTGCGGCTTCCCTTGGGCGGCTGTAAATTGTATTAACAACAAGGACTGCACAAAACAAAATTACAATCGCAGGCACAACCGGATAACCCCAAACCTTATATGGTCTCGGAGCATCGGGCAATCTTTTACGGAGAATAAAAACACCTAATGTTGTTGCTCCATAATAAATAAATATTGCAAAAATGATCATATCAGTAAGCTGATCGAAGGTTCCCGAAAGGACCAGAATGCATGCCCACACACATTGATACAGCAGCGAATTGCCGGGGGCATGTTTATCATTAAGCTTTGCCACTTTTTTAAAAAACATTCCTTCCTTTGCCATTGCATAATATGGCCTGCTGCTGGAAAACACAGTTGCATTACAACAACCCAATGTTGTTACCAGGATCAACAATGAAATAAACATTGCTCCATTTCCTCCCCAAAAACTTCTCACTGCTTCTACTGCTGCAATTTTATTTCCTGAATGATAAATACCGTCTAACTCATCTGTGGACAGCAATAATAAATAAGTTGTGTTCACTAAAAGATAAATTGCTATCACACTAAAAATTCCAATGGCAATTCCTCTAGGAATATTTTTTTTTGCATCTTTAATTTCGCCTCCAACATAGCCAACAGCAGCCCATCCCTGGTATGCCCAAAATGCAGCCAGCATAGCAGTGAAAAATGCACTGACGGTAACAGGAGAGTTATTTGTTGGTTGCAATTGTATATTGCTAAAGTTTGCATGTCCACCGGTTGATCCAAAAACGATGATGGTAAAAATTCCTGCAAACACTAATAATAAAATGGCAGTGCTTACACCCACACCTGCTTTTATTCCTTTTGTATTTATCCAGGTAAGAATAATTATAAGTGCAATTGCGGTGATCTTTACATTAAGATCAGCAAAGGGATAAAATTGCTCGCCAATATTTATTGTTGCCAATGAAGGTAACAGCGGGGGCAAATTAAAAATGCTGTTAAGTGATTGGGCAAATAAATATGCCAGTGCAGAAATGGCTGCAGTTTGTATTACCGTAAACAAACTCCAGCCAAACATGAATGCAAAAAAACGGTTGTAGATTTTTTTATAGTAAACATATTCACCGCCTGTATCTGCTAAAAGCCCCGCCACTTCTGCATTGCACAATGCTCCAAATAAAGTTATTATGCCCGCTACTACCCAAACAATAAGCACCCATCCTGATGAATGTAGCTCCGAAGCCATTGGCGCTACTTTTTTGTAAACACCGGAACCAATTATATTCCCGATAACAACAACTACAACGAGTCGTAAACCAAGTGTGCGGCTAAGTTGGCGTGTACTCATATAAAAAAATTTATCTGCTCAATATAATCAGTTTTATTGGTTGCCCTTATTCATTTTGAGTTTAATTTTGTTTTTTTCTATTTTTTTATGGGTGAAATTTTTACAGCGATTGAAGATGATATTTCCGAATTAAATATTCTGATCAATTCTGCTTACCGCGGAGAAGGTTCAAAAAAAGGATGGACAACTGAGGCCGATTTGTTAGATGGTATTCGTACTGATGAGGAATCGCTAAAGAATATTATTCATCACCCCAATACATTTATTCTAAAATATTCTGAAAATAAAAAACTTGCTGCATGTGTATTATTAGAGAAACAAGATAGTGATTTGTACCTGGGAATGCTTACTGTTTCACCCACATTGCAGGGCAAAGGCGTAGGGAAAAGTTTGCTTAACGCCGCTGAAGAAAAAGCAAAACAATTGCAATGCAAAAAAATAAAGATGACTGTTATTTCTGTGAGAGAGGAATTAATTAAATGGTATGAAAGACATGGCTATAAAGATACCGGGAAG
>JALYYX010000379.1 GCA_030946075.1 Bacteroidota bacterium
ATTTTATTTTATCAAGAGCTTCTTCTTTTGTAAAACATTCGTGGTCGGTACTTATGCCTGCATCAATATATTTCCCTGCAAGCTCCCCTCGTAATCCAGGGGCATGGCCATCAACAGGTTTATTATATTTTTTTGCAGAAGCAATTTTATTCATTACCACTTTATCACCATGTAATACGCCGGGGAAATTCATCATCTCACTTAAATAATGTATTTCATTTTTTTGTAAAAGAAGATCAACTTCATTTGTATTTAATGCTGCTCCTGCAGTTTCAAAAACTGTAGCAGGCACACAGCTGGGTGCACCAAAATGAAATTTAAAGGGAACAGTTTTTCCATTTTCTATCATAAATTCAACGCCCTGTAAGCCGCATACATTAGCTATTTCATGAGGGTCACTGATAGTTGCAACTGTTCCGTGCACAACTGCCAGCTTTGCAAATTCAGATGGCACCAGCATAGAGCTTTCTATATGTACATGGGCATCTATAAAACCGGGAAGAATATAATTTTCAAGTTTTTGATCAGCAGATAGTTTTTCAATAGATTTTATTTTTCCATCTTCAATAAAAACTTTTCCATGATATATACTTTTAGAAAAAATGTCTACTATATTTCCTTTTACAAAAAAATTGATACCCCCTCCGCCCTCTAAAGTGGGAACCATGTTCACTATTTTCTTATTTGTATGCATTGATAAATGTTTTTGTTAAATATAAAATTTCGCAAGCCCCTTTAGGGGTTTGGGGTTTATCTTGCAAACTTAAAATTTATAAAAATGAAAAATATTGTTTTGCTTGTTGTTTTTGTTTTGGGAATTGTTTTTATGCAATTTGTTCAGGCGCAAAATGTTGATGACATCATTAATAAATATGTAGAAGCCAGAGGCGGAAAAGAAAAGCTTGCTGCTATCACATCTATTTATATGGAAGGTTCCAGGCAAATGATGGGCAATGAAGTTTCCGTAAAAGTTACAATTGTTCAGGGTAAATTATACCGTACTGATTTTGAATTTGGCGGAACATCCGGATTCTCCATTGTTACTCCAACACAAGGCTGGAGCTATGTTCCAATGCGTTCACAAGCCGTAGAACAAATGCCGGCAGATGCGCTGAAAACCATGCAGGGCCAACTTGATATTGCAGGCCCACTGATTGATTATGCAGCTAAAGGAAATAAAGTTGAATTACAGGGCAAAGAGACAATTGATGGAAAGGAGGCTTATAAAATTAAATTAACTTCATCAGATGGAAAGGAAACTTTTTTTTGCATTGATACAAAAACAAATTTGCTTATACAGACAAAGCAGGTAAGAACAGGGGCAAATGGAAAATCGAATGAAATAATAACCAATTACAGCGATTATAAATCTTTTGATGGTGTTATGTTTCCGCAAACCGTTGCTAATCCTGGAAGTGGGGTTATGGGCGGCTCTACAACTTTTGATACAATAGTTTTAAATAAGAAAATCGGCGACGATCAATACAAACCGGCTAAATAATTTTCCATACATCCATTACAAAAGGTGTTGATAAAAAGTCAGCGCCTTTTTTGTTTGCCAACATTTAGTATCTTCCGAATTCAATTTTATTTTCATGAAAAAAATCCCCTTCTTACTATTTATTATTTTTGCTGTAACAAATGTTTTTGCACAAAAAAAGCCCAGTGATAACCCAAACAATTATGAGGACAGCATTCTTTTTTCTAAAGTAAAATACCGTTTGGTTGGCCCTTTTCGCGGAGGCCGCAGTGGCGCAGTTGCGGGAGATTACAGGCAGAAAAATACTTTTTATTTTGGCGCAACAGGTGGTGGCGTTTGGAAAACAATTGACGGCGGAAGTAACTGGAAAAATATTTCTGATAAATATTTTGGCGGTTCGATTGGCGCAGTTGCTGTAGCACCTTCTGATCCCACTGTATTGTATGTTGGTGAAGGAGAAAATACTTTGCGTGGAAATGTTAGCGAAGGTTTTGGTATGTGGCGCAGTGATGATGCAGGCAGGAGTTGGAAACATATTGGTTTAAATGATACACGCCACATTGCACGGATTGTTATTCATCCTAAAAACCCTGATGTAGTATGGGTTGCAGCCATAGGACATTTGTTCGGCCCTAATGAAGAAAGGGGGATTTACAAAACAATAGATGGAGGAAAAACATGGAAAAAAGTTTTATTCAGTGATAAGCAAAGTGGAGGAATTGATCTTGTAATGGAACCTGGTAATCCTTCAGTTTTGTATGCATCAACATGGACAGTTATCAGAACTCCATACAGTTTGGAAAGCGGAGGAAGTGGGAGTGCATTATGGAAAAGCATTGATGGAGGTGAGACATGGCAAAAATTAAATGATAAAAAAGGGTTTCCCGGCAAAACGGTTATCGGCAATATTGGTGTTGCCGTTTCTGCATCCAATCCTGAAAGAGTGTATGCATTGGTTGAATCAGAAAAAGGTGGTTTATTAAGAAGTGACGATGCAGGAGAAACATGGGCTGTTGTAAGCACTGATCAAAATATCAGACAACGGGCATGGTATTACAGCAGAATTTTTATAGATCCTAAAAACCCTGATATTTTATATGGACTGAATGCAAACATGTATAGAATTTCTGACGGAGGAAAAACTTTGAAAGAAATAAATACACCACATGGCGATCATCATGATCTTTGGATTGATCCCGAAGATGGCAACAGGATGATAGTTGCAGATGATGGCGGCGCACAAATAAGTTTTGATGGCGGTGCAAATTGGAGTACTTACGGAAATCAGCCAACAGCACAGTTTTACAGGGTATCAACAGATAATAATTTCCCGTACAGAATTTTGGGAGCACAGCAGGATAACAGCACAGTAAGGATTTTGTCAAGAACGGAGGGGAGTGAAATAAATCAAACCGATTGGGTTCCTACAGCAGGTGCAGAAAGTGGATACGTAGTCGCAGATCCACTAAATCCTGATATTGTTTATGGAGGGAATTATGGTGGCTTTATTTCAAGGTTCGATCATAAAACGGGTGAGAACCGTGCCGTAAGTGTTTGGCCTGATAATCCATTGGGTGGTGGAGTTGATTTTATTAAATATCGTTTTCAATGGAACTTCCCGATTTTCTTTTCTCCTAATAATCCAAAAAAAATATATGCTGCCGGTAATGTTTTATTTGCATCGGAAAATGAAGGTGCCAGCTGGACAGCGATCAGCGGTGATCTTACAACAAACGATAAATCAAAACAAAGATCGAGCGGAGGACCCATAACGCAGGACAACACAGGCGTAGAAGTGTACTGCACCATTTTCACGGCAGCCGAATCTCCTTTGGAAAAAGATCTTTTGTGGACGGGCAGTGATGACGGATTAATAAATGTAAGTAGAGATGGCGGCGGCCATTGGGAAAATGTAACCCCAGCCGAAGCGGGAAAATTGATGATGTGGAATTGTGTTGAGAGCGATCCTTTTAAAAAAGGGGTAGCCTATTTTGTTGGTACAAAATATAAGACGGATGATTTTAAACCCTATATTTTTAAAACAGAAGATTATGGAAAAACCTGGACCAAAATAACCAATGGTATTCCTGCTATGCATTTTGCAAGATGCCTGCGTGCTGATAAAAAAAGACCGGGTCTTTTATATTGCGGTACTGAATATGGGATGTACATTAGTTATGATTACGGGAATTCATGGAAACCGTTTCAATTGAATTTGCCCATGGTTCCCATAACTGACCTTACAATAAAAGATAATGATCTTGTAGTTGCAACACAGGGAAGAGCTTTTTGGGTACTTGATGATCTTACGCTTATCCAGGAAAAACAACCTGGTATCATACAAAATAATCTCAAAATATTCTCTGTAAAAGATGCCGTTTTAATGAGAGGCTCTCAAAATTTAAATGCAAAGAATGCAGGAATAAATCCACCCAATGGTGTGGTGGTAAATTATTATCTTAAGAATTTTGCAGATAGCGGATTGGTAAATATTAAAGTGTTTGATAAAAATAAAAAGCTTATTAAGGCCTTCAGTACAAAAGCCCCGCCTGCAGGTGATTTAGGAAAGATTGATGCAGCCAAAGGAATGAACCGCTTTGTATGGGATATGCAATATCCGGAAGTAGAAAAAGTTGAAGGAATGGTTTTATGGAACGGTATAAGAGGTGGCTTAAAAGCTGCCCCCGGCAAGTATTACGTAAGAATAATAAGCGATAAAAAAGACAGCTCAGAAACTGAATTTACTATTCGTGCTAATCCTAATTATAAAACAATCCAACAGGAATATGAAGAACAGTTCACTTTCCTTTCAACAGTAAAAGATAAGTTCAATGAAATTCAAAAAGCGATAAAAAATATACGCGAAGTTCGTAAACAGATAAGTGATTTTATGGCTTTGCAGGGAAAAGATACAACAGGAGAAATAAAGATATTGGCTGATTCAATTAACAAAAGAATGACGAGAGTTGAGGAAGCTTTGTATCAAACAAAAGCGAAAAGTTCACAGGATGTTTTAAATTTCCCTATAAGATTAAATGATAAAATAGCAGGCTTATACAATTATGCCGCATCCGGAAATTATGCACCTACGGCACAGGTTAGAGAAGCGTATGCTGATCTTTCTTCGCAAGCGGATTATCAATTAAATAAATTAAAAGAAATTTTTACAGGGGATGTTCCAAGATTAAATCAACTGATAAGAGAAAAACAATTGCCTGTAATAGGAGTTAAGAAAGAGTA
>JALYYX010000324.1 GCA_030946075.1 Bacteroidota bacterium
GGGTTTTATTATTCTCCTTTTAATATTGTTGTACTTTCCGCAACTATTGGCTTTTCTGATGAGGATAAATTGTTTAACTTTTCACTTGGTACAAAATTCAGATTAACATTTTAAAGTATGGACAATCATCTTTATAAAAAAATAGAGCATTATGTAACCGGCTTATTTGAAACGCTGCAGGATGATACTTTAGCGTTCCATAACCTTAAGCACACACAAAATGTTGTTGACAGAACAAAAGAAATTGCAGGTCATTACCATGTAAACGAAAAGGAAATGCTTATTCTTTACACTGCTGCATGGTTTCATGATACTGGTTATTTATTTACTGAGCCATCCAAACATGAGGTAATGAGCGCTGATGTGATGAAAAAATTTATGCAGGATCATACCAACGATACAGACCTGATAAATGAAATTGAGCAATGCATAATGGCTACAAAAACACCCAGGCATCCCAACAATTTATTGCAACAAATAATCTGTGATGCTGATACCTACAATCTCGGAACTAAGGAGTTTAAGGATACCAATAAACGCGTACTTAAAGAAACTAAATTAAAATCAGGCGAAGTAGATAAAAAAGAATTTTACACTAATACAATTAAAATGCTGGAGCAGCATGAGTTTTACACAACCTATTGTAAAGATTTGCTTTCCGCAACAAAAGAATTGAACATGAAAAAATTAAAAAAGAAACTACAGGAAATCGACGTAGAAAAAATTGAAAAAAATAAGATGCCGAATTCTGAAATCCTTAACCCCATGCCGGAAAGCCTTGCAGATATAGAAAAAGATAAAAGCGGTCTGATGTCTAAAGGAATTCAAACAATGTTAAGGTTAACTTCAGAAAACCATTTAAAGTTAAGCGACATGGCAGATCATAAAGCAAATATCCTTATTTCGGTAAATGCAATTATCATCTCTGTAATATTAAGTGTATTGCTGCGCAAACTTTCTGATGCGCCTTATTTAACCATACCATCTATTATATTTTTATTAGTAGCCGTTACAACAATTGTTATTTCCATTTTGGCAACCCGGCCAAAAATAAGCGGCGGTACTTTTAGTGAACAGGATATTCTTGATAAAAAAGTAAACCTGCTATTTTTTGGAAATTTTTACCATGCAACCTTTGACCAATATAATATTGGAATGAGAACAATGATGAGAGACACCGATTATTTATATGGGTCATTAATAAAAGATATTTATTATTTAGGAACTGTATTGGGAAGAAAATATAAATTAATAAGGCTTGCCTATAATATATTTATGATTGGGATAATAGTTTCAGTATGTGCTTTTGCTATTGCAGCATACTTTCATCCTACATCTGCAATCGTAAACGGATCGGGATCACCATTATAAAATGTAAGGTATAATGTTTTACAACAGAGACCTTAGCTGGTTGGGTTTTAATTTAAGAGTGTTACAGGAGGCGGCAGATAAAGAAGTTCCATTGTATGAACGCTTAAAATTTCTGTCAATTTTTTCTTCCAATCTTGATGAGTTCTTCAGAGTACGCTACCCATCTATCATAGCACTGTCAAAGCTTAACAGGAAAACAAGAATGCAGGTAAATGTTAGCTCAACAGAAAATATTCCTGAAGAGATACAAAATGAAATTAACCGGCAGCAGGATTTTTTTGGATCAACTTTATTAAAAGAAATTATTCCTGAGCTAAAAGATAACAGCATAATATTTTATTACGACAGCGAAATAAGAACAGAACATATTGCTGAAATAAAAGAAATATTTTTATCGCATGTTCTTTCTTTTATTCAGCCCATATTTTTAGATGGCAGCGTGCATACTTTCATGCCTGAGAACAATCAATTATATTTTGTTGTTTCTCTAAAAGAAAATAACCAAGGGCTCTTAAAGCAGGCTATTGTAAATATTCCTTCTAATAAGTTGCCAAGATTTTTTACCCTTACAGCCCTTGATGGCAATGAATATGTAATTTTTATTGATGATATAGTAAGAGAAAATCTTGTATCAATATTTCCGGGGCTGGAAATTATAGGCGTGTACAGCATTAAATTTAACCGCGACGCAGAACTGCAT
>JALYYX010000339.1 GCA_030946075.1 Bacteroidota bacterium
TCCAAAAGAAATATGTATTTTTTATTTGCCACTCTTTCCAGCTGGTGTGCAGGCATTGGAATTTAGCAAATGTATGTAAGCGAAAATCTACTGCATTTGGCGTGTTCCCCGTTCATTTACTGGAAGACGGGAAAAATGAACCGATATTTGAAGGAATGAACGATCCCTTTTATGCTGTGGATAGCCGCGACTGGCAAGTGATTGAACCACAAATGAACATTTTATACCAGGGAGCAAAAATTTTATGTATAGAAAAAGAAAGATCGCATGTTCCTTACGAAAGAGCAATAATGGCAATGCGTTTTAATGAATATTTTATCGGCACTCAATTTCATCCTGAAGCCGATGCAATAGGTATGAGCATGTACCTGCAAACAGAGGAAAAAAAGAAAACTGTTATTGAAAACTACAGTTATGAAAAATGGAAATCTATGATTGACCATCTTAATGATCCTGATAAAATTTTATGGACACATTCTCACGTTCTTCCTAATTTTTTAAATATTGCCATTGAAAGTTTGCATCCAATCACAGTTTAATTAAGGTTTGTAGTTTTCAGTTATTGTTTGCATAATTTTAAATCACTAAACTTATTCAATGATTAAGGAGCTCCGCAAACAATTTAATAAAAGGTTTACTGAAGAGAAATACAAAAACTTTCTTTCCGATCTTGATAGTAAACATCCGGGGGATATTGTTTTCCGGATTGCAGAAACGCCTGTTTTTATTTCCAAAGATTTTAAAAATAAAATCATTGATGCCTGCGAAAGTATTGTAGATATTATTGTTGATGACAACTTTAAAAAGTTAACTGAAAGAGCAATTCCCAAAAATGAAACAGTTACCAATGAAAATAAACACACACATTTCATAGCTTTTGATTTTGGTATTTGCGAAAATAAAAGTGGTGAGTTGGAACCACAATTAATAGAAATGCAGGGCTTCCCTACCCTTTTTGGTTTTCAAATTTATTATCCCGAAATTTTAAAAAAGCATTTTGATATACCTGCCAATTTTGATAACTATTTAAATGGCTACAATAAAGAAAAATACATCCAACTTTTAAGAGAAATTATTGTTGGCAATCACAAAACTGAAAATGTAATTCTTTTAGAGATAAATCCACATGAACAAAAAACACGGATTGATTTTTATTGTACGCAGGATTATTTAAATATCCCTATTGTAAACCTTACAGATCTGATACAGGAAGGCAAAAAATTATTTTATTTGAATAACGGAAAGAAAACAGAAGTTAAAAGAATTTATAACCGCGTAATATTTGATGAACTATTTCAACAAAAAGAAATTTTAAAAAATGCTGTTGACCTTACACAAGAGCTGGATGTAGAGTGGGTTCCACATCCTAATTGGTTTTATCGCATTAGCAAATACACCTTGCCCTTTATAAAACATCCATACGTTCCGGAAACATTTTTTTTAAATGAGGTAAAGCAATTACCCGGCGACCTTGAAAATTTTGTTTTAAAACCTTTATTTTCTTTTGCGGGACAGGGAGTAATAATTGATGTCACAAAAACGGATATTGAAAATGTAAAAGATCCTGAGAATTGGATATTGCAACGCAAAGTAAAATATGCTGATGTAATTGAAACACCAAACGTTCCTGCAAAAGCAGAAATAAGAATTTTTTATTTCTGGAAAGATGGATGGCCAAGGCCTGTTGCCGTAAACAACCTTGCACGATTAAGTAAAGGAAAAATGATCGGCGTACGCTACAATGCCGATAAAGACTGGGTTGGCGGCAGCGTTGCTTTTTTTGAAAAATGAATGTTCCTCTTGATTAAAACTTTATTAATAACTTTTTTTACAGCAGCTATGCAATTTGCATGGGCACAAATTGCACCTATCGATACCGACCGACCTGATCAAACAGAAAGCGCTTTTTTAGTTCCAGCCAAATGGTTACAGTTTGAGGCTGGTTTTAATTTTCAGAAAAATAGCAGCCACGAAAATGAATTTTTAACCCCAACCCTTTTAACTAAATATGGATTGAGCAAAAGGATTGAACTGAGACTTATTACAACAATCCGAACCAGTTCAACAGCACTAATGCCATACGGAATAAACAATGAATCGGGTTTAGATGCTGCAGAAGTTGGGGCAAAAATTTCTTTGTTTAAGGAAAAGAAAATTCTGCCAACCACTTCATTTATTTTTCATATTGGTGTACCAGCTTTTTCTTCAGTAAAATTTAAACCTGATAAAGTTGCCCCTAATTTTAGGTTTACTATGCAACACACTCTTTCTGCAAATACATCTTTGGGTTATAACCTTGGGTGTGAGTGGGATGGATTTACAAATGATCCGGCGTATATATATACATTAACAGCAGGTTATACTTCTGCTGAAAAATGGTACATGTATATTGAGGCCTTTGGCGCTATTAAAAAACAAATATTGCCAGAACATACTCTTGACGGGGGGTTTGCCTACTATATTACCAACAATTTTAAAATTGATCTTTCGTCAGGCTTTGGAATAACAAAAGCTGCACCTGATTGGTATATGGCCTTAGGATTTTCGGCGAGATTTAAATTATAATCCAAAGACTTTCATTTTACTGCTTTTGCACATCAAATTCAAAAAGGTTTCCGGCTTCGCCCTTTTTTCCTTCGGAACTTATGTATAGTTTTCCCTCCGGGGAAAAACAAATTCCTTCTGGTTGCGGCATTAATTCTTTCTCTATCGTTTGGTAAGATTTTAAAATTCCATCGTGAGTAAATACAGCCATTCCTTTATTATCCCTTGTAGTTAAAATATAAATATCGTGTGTAACCGGGTGTACGGCAATAGCTGAAGGATTAAAGCTAAGCTTGTCTCCGGTAAATGGTTCAAAATCTTTTTTATGAATAACCATAAATGGTTTGGTCAGTAATTTTTCATTCTCCATATCAAATTGATATACCGCTTTAGCAGATTTTTTTTCATCTGGTATGCCTGCATCATCTTTGCAGGCAATAAGGAGTTTTTTACTTACAGGATCGTAACACAATCCTTCAGTATTATTAATTTTATCGAGACCCGTATTTATTTTATCAACCTGCGGCTTGTTTTGCCACTTGGTTATTTTAAATAAAACACCATGGCTCCATAATGCATACACGGTATTATCAATAAAAGCCACGTCCTCAATATCCACTTTATCTTTTTCCTGTTCAGCAAAGGGAATTGTTTTTTCCAGCGTAGCTGTTTTATCATCAAGTTTTATTAAATATAAATTTGGATGAAGATCTTCTATAAGTATTAAATGATCAGTTTCTATCCAGGTATTACCGGAAACTTCCACCAATTGATCAGGGAGTTTCCATGTGTGATCAGGATTTTTAAGATCATATTTAAAACCTGCGGTATCGGATGAGTGTTTGGAAGTATCTGAAGCATTTGTTTCTGAAGTTACTGTTGCTCCATTCGGATTTTTATTTGCATTGGCGCTTTTTGATTTACAAGCAGGGCAAACAAACATTCCGAGAATCAGGAATTTAATAATTTGTGATTGCATAATTTATTTTTAATATAATTGAAATTTTTAAACTTCTTACAATAATTAATTTGAGATGCATTAACCCTGCTAACATAATTGCAATTTTCTTGAAAAGGTATATAATATTTAAAATACTTTTTTCAAAAATAAATCCAGTGTACTTTAGGATTGTTGAATTAATTTGAGATGCATCTTATGCAGTTAAAGAAATTGTTGTTTTCCTTCGTTTATTATGAAAGCGCCGGTAAACAATTTCTACAATCAATGGAAATATCAGCAGGGTTAAAACTGTTGAACTTATCAGTCCACCTATAACCACAATTGCCAATGGTTTTTGTGTTTCACTTCCTATTCCGGTGGATATTGCAGCTGGCAGTAACCCAATGGCAGCCATCAATGCGGTCATTACAACAGGGCGTATCCTGGAATTAACGCCTTCTTTTATTGCCTGTAACAATGATATTCTATGATGAAGATTTTGTTTGAAAACCGAAATAAGTATTACTCCATTCTGAATACAAATACCAAACAATGCGATGAAACCAATACCTGCGGAAATACTAAATACAGTTCCCGTAATATGCAAAGCAAGGATACCTCCTATTAAAGCAAATGGAACATTTATCAATACAAGTCCGGCATCCAGCGGATTGCTGAAGGTTATAAATAATAAAATAAAGATGAGCACCAAAACAACAGGCACAACCTGTGATAATTTTTTTTGCGCCCTCACCTGGTTTTCAAACTCACCTGCCCACTCAAGGCTGAAACCTTTGCCCAGCCTTACATTATCATCAACTTTTTGCTGAGCCTCTGCAATGGTGCTTCCCATATCACGGTCTCTTATCGTAAACTTAATTGCAATAAAACGTGTGTTTTTATCCCTGTAAATAAAAGCGCCACCGGTTTGTGTTTTAATTTCTGCAATTTCTTTTAAAGGAACCTTTGAGCCATGAAGTGTTGGCACTCTCAAATCGCCAATGGACATTTCATTATCTCTGAATTGTTCAGGATAACGAATACGGATTTCAAACTTCCTTTCCTGCTGATAAAATGTTGATGCAGATTTTCCGCCGATAGCCATTTCAATTACTGCATTCGCATCTGATGTGGTAACACCATACATCGCCATTTTCTGTTCATCTAAAATAATGCTAAGCTCCGGTTGCCCGATGTTTCTCATAACTCCGAGATCCTTAACTCCTCTTACAGTTCCTAAAACCGAATAAACACTATCAGCAAGCTTGTCTAATTTTTTCAGATCATTTCCAAATATTTTAACGGCAAGGTCAGCGTTGATACCTGCAACTGCCTCATGTACATTATCAATAATTGGCTGCGAGTAATTATATACCACTCCCGGGTATTGCCTTAATTTGGCATCCATTTCATCAATCAGCTTGTCTACACTTATATTTCGCTTCCATTCTTTTTTTGGTTTAAGATTTACCTGGCATTGCACATAATAAAACCCTGATGGATCTGTGCCATCGTTACTGCGTCCGGTTTGTGAAAGGACACCATTCACTTCATCAAAACTGTTCAATATTTTTCTGAAGTGGCTTACAAAACTTACAGTTTGAGAAAGAGAACTGCTCATAGGTAATTTGGCTTCCACCCATAATGCTCCTTCATTTAATTCGGGTAAAAATTCGCTGCCTAAAAATTTAAAAGAAAATAAGGTTAATCCCATAATTATAAAAGCAATAAGAAGGCTTAGCTTTTTATGCGCCATGGTATAGTTGAAACCATTATTAACTATGCGGTTAAAGAAGTTTACAACAGGATTCTTTTTTTCCCGAACATCTTTCTTTAATAAAATGCTGGTTAATACAGGAACCAGTGTAAGAGTGAAAAGTAAAGCGCCAAGTAAAGCAAAACTTAATGTCCAGGCAAGAGGAGAAAACATTTTGCCTTCAACTTTTTCAAAAGCAAAAATTGGAATGAGGCAGGTGATGATGATGATCTTAGCAAAGAAAATTGCTTTGGCTAAACCCGAACCTGTTTTACGAATGAGGCTGAGCTTAGCCATCTTATTATATTTCTCCATGCCTACCTCGTGGGCTTTCAAAGCAAGTACTACAAACAATCCTTCTACCATTACCACCGCTCCATCTATGATAATTCCGAAATCAATAGCGCCCATAGACAGCAGGTTGGCGCTCATTCCTTTCATCTTTAAACAAATAAAAGCAAACAATAATGATAGTGGTATAATGATGGAAACGATAACTGTCAACCGCCAATCAAACATAAAAACAAAAACAATAATTGTTACAAGCAATATTCCTTCAATCAAATTATGACTAATGGTTTCAGTGCAATAATCCATCAGGTTATCGCGGTCATAAAATGTAACCATTTTTACACCGGCAGGTAATATCTTTTCATTAAGCTCTGTCACTTTCTCTTTCACTTTTTTTAATACTACACGGGGGTCTTCACCCTTGCGCATCACAACAATTCCTTCCACCACATCATCATTATTATCTAAGCCCGCCTGCCCAACACGTGGCACATGGCTCGGCGAAACCGTTGCAACATTCTTTACTAAGATGGGTGTGCCATTTATATTATCAACAATAACATTTTCTATGTCGGTAATTTTATCAAGCAAACCTATACCCCGTACAACATAAGCCTGCCCGTTCTTTTCAATTACGTCTCCGCCAACATTAATATTACTTTTTGATACAGCAGTATAAACTTCCAATGGTGTTATATCATATTTGGCAAGCATCACAGGGTCAACCGTAATTTCATAAGTGCGGTCAGCACCGCCAAAAGCTACCAAGTCTGCAACTCCGGGAATGCTTCTTAACTGGCGGTCAACCACCCATGTTTGTTCTGTGAGTAAATCAATGGAAGTTTTATTATTACCTTGTAATGTGTAACGGAAAATTTCTCCTGTAGGTCCATAAGGTGGCTGCACATCAGGCCCTACACCTTCAGGCAGATTTACATTTCGTAAAAGATTATTAACCTGCTGCCTTGCAAAAAAATCTTCTACATCATCATCAAAAATTATTTTTGTTACAGAAAGACCAAACATGGAAATGGAACGCAGCGTAGATTTTTTCTGCACTGAATTCATTGCAACCTCTATTGGCACTGTTACAAATCTTTCAACCTCTTCGGCGCTTCTTCCCTGCCATTGAGTTACAATAATTATCTGTGTGTTGGTTACATCTGGAAAAGCCTCCAGAGGTGTTTTTATAAAACTCCATATTCCAGCAGCAATTATCATCAGCGTCATAAAGAATATGAAGAACCTGTTCTTTAGAGAAAAGGTTACTATACCTGAAATAAATTTATTCATACAATTATGTTTGCACTTATTCCCAAAGGGATGTAAGGGTTTTTAATAATAATATTTATATCGTCATCCTAAGTTACCCACCAACTTATGGGGACAAGGCTCTTTAATCATTAATCTGATCGTATATCAAAAGCTGGTATTGGGAAACAATTTTCTCCCCTTCCTTTATACCGGCTTTAATGTAGGTTACAGAGCCGTTGGATTTAAAAACTTCTACTTCACGGGCTTCAAGGTGGCACTTATCTTTATACACTATAACAAATGATTTATTTTTGTCGAAGATCACAGCCTGCGAAGGCACAGCAGCCATTTGTAAATCTGCATCATCATATTTAATACTTATCTGTGCAAACATCTCAGGTTTAAGTGAAAAATCTGTATTCGGTATACGTATGCGCACTTTCATAACCCTACTTTGAGGATCAAGGATTGAAAAGATGCGGTCAACTTTACCATGATATATTTTATCCTTAAAGGCAACAACATTTACATCTGCATCGTAACCTATTTTTATTTTATCAATGTCGCTTTCAAAAACATTTGCCATTACCCATATTTCATCCAAGTTGGATATAACAAAAAAAGGCTGTGCGTTATTTGCCTGATATTGCATTTTGTCTGTAACGTTTTTCTCAACAACAAAGCCTGAAATAGGGGCCGTTATTGATTGAACAGCATTGCCTCTTGCTCCATAAATTTGTGAAACCTGGTTTGCTTTTCTTGCATCAGCCTGCACTTTTGCCAATTCATTTTTCGCAGCAACTACATCTCTTTCTGTAGCTAATCCTGCGTTAAACATTTCCTGACTCGATTCGAGATTTTTTTTCGCTGTGCTTACATTTGACTTTGCATACGTAACCTGGCTTTGATAATCAGCAATATTGCTGCTTTTTATAACAGCAAGCGTTTGCCCCTTACTAACAAAATCTCCCAAATGAACATTTAAGCTTTGCACAACTCCATCCACCACCGGAAAAACTTTTACTCGCTTATCTTCATTGACGGCAATTTTACCGGAAAGGGTAATTTCATTTCTAACGGCTTCTACTTTTACATCTGAAAGAACAATGTTTTTTTGCATTGTGTCCGAAAGGCAGTAGGGTTGAGGCTTAGCTTCTGTTTCTTCTTTGTGTGTACAATTAATAAGTGCAATTGTTACAGATAATATGCTTATAATTTTTTTCATGATTAATTAAATAATGTTTTACCAATAGCAAATTGCAATGCTTCAATCGCCTGCATGCGGTCGTTTTGCAATTGGTTGAATTGAAGAATATTTTGTTTATAGCTTTCATAGAAATCTGTAAACTCCAGCAGGCTTATATTTTTCTTTTGAAAATTTTCCGTAACACCCTGCAACAATTTTTGCAGTTGACTTCTGAAAGCGGGATCGAAAGTTGAAAGCATTTTATCAGTATTCAACGCCTTAACATACGCCCGCTGAACTTCATTAACTACAGTTTGTTGTTGCAATTGCAATTGGTTTTTAGATTGATCAATGCTAATTTTTGCCGCTTTAATATTTCCCTGGTTCTTATTAAAAAAAGGAAGATCCATTGCCAAAGTAAAAAACGAGGCATTCTCAACAAAACTACCACGCTTATCAAACTGTGCACCGGCTGTTAAATCTGGCGTAGCCAATGCTTTTTGCAGCACATAATTTTGCTGATTGTAAATAACATTGTTTTGTGCAAGCTTAAGATCAAAACGATTGGCATAAGCAGAATCTAATAAACTTTGCAAAGGATATTGCCTGAGATCAGAACTTATCATTGAAGTATCCGCCACCGGCACAATGTAAACGGCATTATTTTGAATTAACAATTGCAACTGGGCATTAAGATCACTAACCTGGTTTTGTAAAGTTGTTTGCTCTGCCTTTAAAGAATATAAAAGTGATTTTATCCGCACGGCATCTTTAAGCGTTACAATTCCCCTGGCAAGTAACTGCTGATAAGCCGCATTTAATTTTTCTAAATAAGCTATCTGCTTATTATATGCATTGATGGAATTTTGTAAAAAAAATTGCTGGTAAAAAACGCTTCTTAAAGAGAAACGCAAAGTACGGAGCAAATCAAAAAAGCGGTTCTGCTGCAATACTGTATTGGTTTCTGCAAGTTTAATCTGCTTGTTTCTTTTACCGGCAAGTAATATCAGTTGCTGAACGCCTGCTATATATTCTCCGGTTTTATTACTTAGGTCAAATGGTTTTTTCTTTTCCCGGTTATAAATATTTCCGGTAAACTGAAAGTTGGGATTGTTGTAAAGCTTTGCCTGGATTATTTGTGCTTTGGCAATATCAATATTATATTCTTGCGCCAGCAGTGATAAATTTTTCTGAAGAAATATACTCTCTGCCTCCGGTAATGTTAGGTGTAAAGAGTCCTGTTGTGCCGCCGCCGTGTAACAAAGTAAGATGAATATGACCGGTATCAAAATTACCTGTACGGGTAACTGATACCATGCACGTTTGTTCATGATAAAAAAAATTAGATAAAGAATAAGAAATTGAGATCAGAATTGATCTGTAGTAATAAACAGAAATTACACTTTGGGTGGTGGCGGGTTTATCTCTTTAATAAACTGGTAAGCATATTTATCAGAAAAATTTATAAAATGTTTTTTAGTGCTTTCATAAAAAAATGAAATAGTGAGAGCATCAATTTTTTGGAATATAAGCTCAAATTGTTTTTGTGTTTGTAATTCTTTTTGTTGCCTGTCCTTAGATTCAGGAATGGCGTTAGTATATTTTAAAATAACTTCAGCTACATATTCCACATATGTATCTATATAATTGAAATTATCCGCAGAACCTTTATTTACAGGCATTTGGGCATTAGGTGCATCAATGCTCATGTTAAGTATTTGCAA
>JALYYX010000356.1 GCA_030946075.1 Bacteroidota bacterium
CCAGAGTAATTGTATAGCCATACGTTTCGGTAGCAAATGCATATTTTCCATCTACCTGAACATCTACTTTATAATCATTGTATTTAAAAGATGTAAATTCTTTAAACTCCGGACCTAAATGATGTTCAAGATAATGTGCGTAGGTTCCTTCACTTCCGCCAGACTCAAAAATTTTTGAATCTACAGTAAATAGTTTTTCAGTACCTGTTACATCTAATTTTTCAACAGCATTATTGTATTTTTTAAGAACAACTTTTACTGCTTCTGAATCTTTATTTTGGGAGAAAGTAATTAATGATCCCAATAAAAATATTGCGGAAATAAATATTTTTTTCATGATGTTGTTTTAAATTAAGAAGGTGCAGCGAATGAACTGCACCTTCTTTATGATTTAATTTTTGCGGCATTCTTCAGCACATGCCCTGCACGCTTCTGCACAAACCCGACAATGTTCCATTCCCATGCCTGCATGTTTTTCACATTCATCAGCACATGCACTGCACACTTCGGCACATTCTTTTAACAGGTGCTTTCCATGTTCTGAACCTCGTGCAATCAAAGAGGCTGTAAGCATACATATGTCTGCACAATCTATATCAAGCTTAATACATTTTGACAACATTTTTACATCCTGCTCATCCAGGCAAGCTGTTGCGCAATGATTACATTCGGCTGCACATTTGTTGAGTGCTGCAATTAATTGGGGATGATGTTCGTGACTCATTTTTTAAAAAATTTATGGTTAAGAAAATTATTTGATGCTTAAGGGGATGATGTTTATTTATCCATCTTCATATCCCCCATTTCTTTTTTATTCATTTTCTTTTTCATAGGAACTAATGCCATACCGCATTTAGGACATTTACCGGGTTTGTTCATTACCATTTCAGGATGCATAGAGCATGTGTACTTTTGGGTACTTGCGCTATGATGATGTTTGTGTGAATGTTTTGCCTGTGCAAAAGTTGCTGTACCTGCTAATAAAATAGCGAAAGCCATAATAATTGTTTTCATTTTTTTAAATTTTAATTGTTTATAAATAATAAAAATCTTTGTTTAATAAGTTATTGTTATACCAACTCCCATTCCCATATCACTATCATAATGTGAGGATAGGGAAAAATATTTTGTAACGATATACCTGAATCCTGCCATGTATTCTTTATCGGTATTTATCATCCAATTGAAACGCAAACGAGGTGTAACCGATAAATCCTCTCTTGATAACTGAAAGCGGAATTTTCCATCTCCATCCACTCTAAAATCAGCGACTGTTAGTGTTGGTAAAGTGTAAGCTATACCTGCAGTAACAGTATGGCGATTGTTTTTATTACTCTTTTGTCCGAACCAGTTTTTTTCTTCGCTACCAAAAATATTTCTCACACTACCCTCTAAATCGAAGAAATTCTTTTGAAAAGTTCCTTCTTTTTTATAGTGATAATCAAATCCAACATAAGGATACCACCATTGCATTCTGCCTAAATAACGTCCTATCATAGTTTCGCTTTCGTAGCCGTGCATATCGTGATAGCCTAAATGCCAAAGTGTACTTGCCTTCCACCGGGTTTGAGCAAACATAAATTCACCATCACTACCATTGGTTTCTAATCCTAACCTTCCCATAGGATGAAATCTTTTGTCTTCAGCGTTTAAACCCCGGGTGGCTACTTTAGTATCTTCAATATCCGTTTTATCAACCAAAGGATTATCATAACTAAAAACACGACCCATTCCACTCATCATGTGATAAAGGATATGGCAATGAAAAAACCAATCGCCGCCTGCCTCTGAAGCATTGAATTCGATCGTATCTCTTTCCATCGGCATTATATCAATAACATTTTTCATAGGCGCATATTCACCCTGCCCGTTCAGCACTCTAAAATCGTGACCATGTAAATGCATGGGATGGCGCATCATAGAATTATTAAACATTATAATTCGGAGGTTCTCACCTTTCTTTATTAAGATCTTATCACTTTCAGAAACAGTTTTATTATCTAATGACCATACATAACGGTTCATGTTCCCGGTAAGATCAAACTTTAAAATGCGCAACGGTCCATCCTTTAAAGTTGTTTTTTCAGGGGCACGCAACATCCCGTAATTAAGGGTTACAATATCTGAATTATCCATGTCCATATCCCCGCCTGACGGACGGGCAGGCATACCTGCCATACTGTGGCTGCCGTGGTTCCCGCCTTCGGAACGGGCAGGCATCTGCATTTCTTTGCCGTTCATTTTCATTTTATCTTCAGGCTTTTTCTCATTCATCTTCATATTATCCATCTTCCTATTCTGCATACCATTCATGGTATCCTTAGGGTTTTCGGGTCCTGTTATTTCCGGATACATAACGGTATTCATATCCATTACCTGATTACTCATTTCCATTCCTTCCATTTCTATCATATTGCCTTTCATGTCCATCA
>JALYYX010000360.1 GCA_030946075.1 Bacteroidota bacterium
ATAAAGAGAAGGAAACCACAACGGCAAAAAGAGTTGATAAATTAAGAATAACTTTTGATCTTGACAACAGGATAACACCAAGCGGTGCGAAAGATGTTTTTGTGTGTATAACTGCACCGGATGGTACACCTGTTGCTGTTGAAGCTTTAGGTTCCGGGAAGTTTGTAACACGGGATGGAGTAGAAAAATTATTTACCAAAAAAATTCAGGTAGATTATACACAGGGAGAAAAGAAAACAGTAACCGTTGAATGGAAACAAAATAGTGAATTTCAAACAGGCAATTATAAAATAGAAGTGTATAATAACGGGTTTAAAGTGGGTGAAGGAATTCGTAATTTTAAAAAAGGCGGATTGTTCTCATAAAAACTAAGTCAATAGTCATAAAAATATTTAATCTTACAAATGACTAATAAATAAATGACAAATAACTATTTTAAAACAATGCCCGTAACGAAGCTCGTCCTGTATGAATAATATCTGCGGTGCCTGATTTACGTCCTTCATATTCCAGATTCATTTCAATATTGCCTGCAAGGCGTTTTGTAAATTGAAAATTCCACAAAAAGTTTTTCCCTGGCAATAATCCATTTAAAATAATATAGCCAACAGTGGTATTGGGAGAGCCGCTAAAAGAAATATTATTGAAAGTAAATTTTGCATTCAGCGTTCCGCTTGAAAGTACGTTATACCTGAGTTCTGTAGAAATTGCATTGTTTACAGCTTTCTCATTTGCGCCAATGGTATTTTCTTTATTATCGAAATTATAAATTAGGCTAACTCTTAATTTACTGCCATAGATATAACTTACTGAAGGTTCAACAGATGTTTCATCAATAAGATAATTTCTATTGGCAAACTTTGGGGTAGTGAGCTGATTTTTTATATAATGGTTTGTGATTGATGTAGTAATAGATCTGTTCACATTCCATCTTGCACGCAAAGAAACATCCCGTAGTTTGTTACTTTCAAAACCATAAGTAAGCAAAGCTTTTGTATTGCTTATCCGGTGTGTTACATCAAATCCCCACTTTACATTTGTTCTGTTGAAATACAATGTATTTGATAAAAAAGAATTCAAAGCAATAAGTGATGTATCATTATTTCTTTTGCCAAAAGGATTGAACTCAAACGTTCCTCCGGATATATCTTTCTTATTTATCTGCAATGCAGAGTTTGTATTTATTTTGGATAGAAAAGCGCTAAAACTCTTTGCTGCAGTGGCATTCAAGACTGCCTTAGGATTAAGCGCAACACTATAATTGAACTGCACATAATTTGCTTTTACATACTGATTGGTTGGCGTAAAAATTCTTATATATTTTTTTTGATCCTGGTAAATGGCAATTTCAAATTCATTTAATTCAGGAATACCATTATTGTTATAATCATTCCATGTGTACTCGCCCTGCCCGGCAGGCACTTCCACATACGTGTATTCTCTTCTTTGTTCCTGCCCTGCCCCTACCTCATATAAGAAACTTCCGGTTAAAAATCCTTTCAATTCATTAACGGCATATTCAATTCTTCCCAAAATACTCTCATCACTTTTTTGGGTTGTTAACAAGGTATTTATCACATTTAATTTTCTGTAACTAAGATTTAGCTTGAACTGATGCCTTTCATTCTTTAATAATTCAGTAAACAAACTTATGTTGTTGCTCTTGTCAGAAGCTATCAGTTCTTTTTTGAGCGGAAATTTATTTGTTCTTGTAAAATAAGTTAAGCCCCAACGATTCGGCACATTATCTTTCGACTTTAAATATACCTGCCATGTAGTAAATGCAAAGCTTAATGGCGAAAGGGTATCAAAAATTTTATTTTGTAGTTTATTATTTTCTGAAGAAAAATTAATGCCTATCTGCAGGTTGTTTAACTTCTTCAATTGTTCTAAAACATCAATTGTTGGTCGAATGAACAAACCTTTTTGTGTATTGCTGTTGGTGTTTGTAATGCTTACCTGGTCTGCTATTCGCAGGCCTTTTATATCCATGTAATTAATGAATGTTTGCCTTATGCCATTGTAACTGTCGCTGCGGTTGTAATTGGCAATATCATATTTTACGCGGTTGTTATTTTTATCACTTAATTCAAAAGATGCCTCGGCTAATTGCTCGGTTGCAGGCGGCGCATCAAAAGGTAAACTCCAGTCACGGTTAAATTCCACGTTACGTAATCTTTCCAAAGGTTTAAATTTATCCTGAACAAATTCATACCCCAATTGTGTTTGTAAGTTCCACCCTGCTTTAGCTGAAGAAAAAATTTTTGTTTTATTTACATACTGAACTTTAGCAGCAACACCTTTATCATTCCCTTTATCTTTTTTTGAAAAAGTATTAACATCATAATTGCTTAAAGCAAACTCTGTACGTATGGATGATGCAGGTGAAATAAAATATTCTGCTGCGGCACTGATTATCTGATGCTTTTTTGGAGTAATTAAAAGTAACACAGGCTCCCAATCTCCCTGCGGAATATTATTTACATCTGGCCGTACCCATTTATAAACTCTTCCATTTGCATTGCCATCGGTTATCACATAATTACCTTTTCCCAATCCTACATTTAAAAAAGAAAGGCTGTATAATTTATCAGTTTTATTTACTGAATAAACATAAATAGAATCGTGCCTTCCGTTAAAAGTTGTATCAATCTTTTTATACAAAATTTTATTTACAGAAAAAGTATCTCTTGCTGCATTGGCATACCGGGCACTGTCGAGCTTATCGCCAATGGTTGAAAGAAATTGTTTTTGGTTGGCATCAAGGGTTTGATTGATGCCTGAATTTTTTGCATCTACATTGGAATATGCGCCAATACTAAGTTTCAGCCTGTTGCTAAAATTAATTTCATCATTACCATAAATTAAAGAATTAAGATAGTTACGGTCGGCAAATTCAAATTCAACATTTATCCGGCTGTCTTTAGTTATCAGCCGCTTTGATGTAAAGGTTAATTCTGCTGTGTTATAATTAATAGTATAGTCTTCATCCTCTCCCCTTCGCAGCAACTCGCCATTTAAAAAAACACGTTCAGTACTGGCCAGAACAGTAAAAAATAATTCATTGTTTGGCCCATGTAATCTGTAAGGGCCCTGGTTTCCTTCCAACGGTGTAATAACATTCCTTACAAATTTTCCTTTTGCAATTGCGCCGCTGAACAATAAAGAATTAAATATTTTTTTGCTAATCCGGTTATCTGTTTGGAAAGATGCACCCTGCAGCCTTTTATAAAAGTTTAAAAAATAATTCTGGCTTTGCCTTATATCAATGTCGCCAAAGTTTGCCTGCCACCCTTTCTTTTTTACCTGGATGAATATCTTATCAAAATCACGAATGTCCTGTGTGTTACCTTCCGGCTGAATAGGAATGTTGTTATCGCTGATGGCAGCACTCAGTTCAAGACTGTCGCCAATAAAACCATTTAACTGTAAATTTAAACTGGAGTTTACCACAGCGTCCTGGTTGTTGCCAAAGGAAATTCCACGGCCAAAACTTCCTGAAAAATTCATCTTCCCAAAATCAAACAATTTTTCATTATCCGTTTTTTTATTAAACACATTTGGCTCAATAAGAAAGTTGTAGCGAACGCTGTCATAATTAAATCTTTTGGTAACAGCATTAAGCCTGTAGGGAAATACTCGGTATGTTA
>JALYYX010000381.1 GCA_030946075.1 Bacteroidota bacterium
CGAACAATAAAATTTAGATTAGGTTCCGGCGCCAATGGCATAGATGCCGGAACTCTTGCCCCAAATGAATCTTATGAGGTGCAGTTTAAAGTAACAGTAAATAATCCGGGAACAGGTAACCCAGTGCCTTCTATTATTAATACAGCAAGAATAAAAGCAACATCCGATGCAAACGTGGATTTTGTTGATGACGGTACTGCCATCATTAATCCCGAAGCAGGTGCGTTAGCAGTTACTTTAATTTATTTTACTGCTTCATTACCACAAAGTAATGCCGCCAAAATAAATTGGGGAACTTCAATGGAAATTAATTGTAAATATTTTGATGTAGAAAGGAGTGCAGATGGTAATATATTTACAAAAGTGGCAACCGTACAGGGTAATGGAACAACTTCATCAACACATAATTATTCAATAACAGATAATATTTCATCACTTACGTCATCAATAGTTTATTACCGGTTAAAACAGGTTGATATTGATGGTAAACAAAATTTTTCAAATATAGTTGCGCTTCATCTTAAAAAAGATAACAGGCAGTTTGTAGTTTCTCCAAATCCCTTTTCAGATAAATTAAATATTAATCTTGAATGGAATACCGATGAACTTGCTACAATAAAAATAATAAATACGTGGGGCAAAGATGTGTTGATTAAAACCGTACAATTAACTAAAGGATTGAATTATATTAAACTAAACGATCTTTCTAAATTATCAGCGGGTAATTATTTTATAAAAGTTATCTCAACGGGAGAAAGTATTTCTCAAAAAATTATTAAGCAGTAATAAATATTTTTTACCTCACTTCCTGCATATCTACAAGCCTTTTATAAAATCCATTTTTTTCTATAAGAGAATCATGTGTTCCTCTTTCAGCAATTTTCCCCTGTTGCAAAACAATAATCTCATCTGCATGCCTTACAGTACTAAGCCTGTGAGCAATTACAATGCTGGTGCGGTTCTCCATTAAATTATTAATAGCATCCTGCACCAGGCGCTCACTTTCTGTATCAAGAGAAGATGTTGCTTCATCTAAAATTAATATTGGTGGGTTTTGGAGAACAGCTCTTGCAATAGTGATCCTCTGCTTTTCACCGCCACTTAATTTATTTCCCCTGTCACCAATGTTGGTTTGATAGCCATCTTCCTTTTGTAAGATAAAATTATGAGCATTGGCAATTTTTGCTGCATGAATTATTTGTTCCTCAGTGGCAGTCTCCATTCCCAGGGCAATATTATTAGCAATCGTATCATTAAATAAAATTGCCTCCTGTGTTACAATACCCATCTGGCTTCGGATTGACTGCAAAGAATATTCTTTTATATTAATATCATCAATCAATAATTCGCCTTCGCCCACGTCATGAAAGCGGGGAACCAAATCAACTAATGTACTTTTTCCTGCACCTGACGAGCCAACTAATGCAATAGTTTTTCCTTTATCAATAGTAAGATTAATAGTGTCCAAAATAATTTTATCATCATACAAAAATCCTACATTCTTAAATTGAATAGAATTAGTAAACTCTTTTAACTGAATGGGGTTTGGTTTTTCTTTTATTGAAACATCTTCTTTTATTAACTGTTCAATTCTTTCTATGCTCGCTGCTCCTTTTTTAATATTGTAAGATGCTGTTGACAATGATTTTAATGGTTGTATCAACTGCGAAAAAATTGCGATGTACGCCAAAAAATCTCCGGGATCTAAAAAAGTATTTCTTAAAACAAGGCGCCCGCCATACCATAATACACAAACAACAGCAGCAACTCCCAATACTTCAGAAACAGGTGATGCAAGATCTCTGCGCCTGTTAGCCCGGTTCTTTATTTTTAAAAGATCATTATTTTGAACATTGAATTTATTGAGTTGTTTTTTTTCTGCATTAAATGCTTTAATAATTCTTATCCCACCCAGTGTTTCATCAATGGTTGATAATATAGCTCCCAGTTTTTCCTGTACTCTCGTACTTTGTTTTTTTAATGAACGCCCTATCCTGCCAATAATAAATCCGGATACCGGCATAAATATTACAAGAAATAAAGTGAGTTGCGGGCTAAGCATTACCAGGTAAATAAAGAAAAGAAAAATAGAGATGGGTTCACGGAATAATGTTTCCAAAACCCCTACCGTAGAGCCTTCCACCTCGTACAGATCATTGGTGAGGCGGCTCATTATATCACCCTTTCGCTGATCATTAAAATAATCAATAGGCAATGCAAGTATCTTGTTGTACATCTTTGTACGCATGTCATTAATAATGTTGTTGCGTATCGGGTTAAGATAATACATAGAGAGATAGAGGAAAATATTTTTCAGTATTATAGAAAGCAATACAACAGAACAGATAATTCCCAATGCTTTTATATCTCCATCAGGTGAATGAATCACCTCGTAGAGTGTTTCTTTAAATTTATTTACCGGGTTTATTCTTGCGAAAAAGGTATTAGTGTTGGCAACTGCATTAAGTGTATCTCCTTTTTTAAAAATTAAAAGCAGGAAGGGGCTTAGCAAGCCGAGAGAAATAACAGAGAATAAGGATGATAAAATATTAAAACTGAAATATGCTACAATTAGTTTTGGATATTTTGAAATATACCGGAAAATGGGCCGTAAACTCTTCATTTATTTTTGCGGGGAGAAGATTCTAAATTGATAATGTACAAAGTAACTAATTTTACAACGAACTAATATGGTTTAAGAATGACAGAGGGAAAAAGACAAAAGCAGGTTGCAGGCGTAATTAACCACGAACTGAATGATATTTTTTTACGAATGGGATTAAATATGCAGGATGGGGGAATGGTTTCTATTTCTTCAGTAAAAATTACTCCTGATCTTTTTGAAGCAAGAGTTTACCTTAGTTTTTTCCAGGTAAAAAATGCTGATGCATTGCTTACAAAAATTCAGGAAAAAAATAAAGAGATAAGGAAAGAATTAGGCAACAGGGTTCGTCACCAGCTTCGCAGCATTCCCGAGATAACTTTTTATATTGATGATACGCTTGATTATGTTTTTAGAATTGAAGAGCTTCTTAAAAAAGTAAAAGAAGATGATAATAAAACCCAATAGGCAATTGACAATTTACAATTCTCCAATGAACCAAATGACAATTGACTTTATTGCTTTCTAAAATAAATCAGTAAACTCATAAACTTGTACCTAACTTTTGCATGGCGATATTTTAAAGCAAAGAAAAGCACAAATGCCATCAATATAATTTCGTGGGTTACACTTTTGGTAATTGCTTTTTCTACTATGTGCCAGGTGCTGGTATTAAGTGTTTTTAATGGTTTTGAAGATCTTGTAAAATCTCTCTATTCAAATTTTTATACTGATGTAAGAATAATCGCCTCTAAAGGCAAAACAATTTTTCTTTCGCCGGAACAAATAAATTCTATAAAAAAATTTTCCGGTGTAAAAAATATTTCTCTTGTTGTTGAAGAAAAAGCCCTGCTGCAAAATGGCGATGCACAAACAGTAGTTTTTTTAAAAGGGGTGGATAATAATTATTCAAACGTTTCAGGGGTTCCCAAAAAAATGTTGAAGGGGAATTTTGAGCCGGGCACAGCTGATACACCAAACTTAATTTTGGGTGCAGGAATTGAAAATGCAATTGGTGTTGAATCAGATAGAAGCTTATCCCCCCTCACTATTTTTTTGCCAAAAAAAAATGCAGTTTCCTCGGATGATCCTTCTGCTTCTTTAAGCGAAGGCAATGCATATCCTGTAGGCAGCTTTGCCATTCAGCAAGATTTTGATAACAGATATGTAATAACAAATATCGATTTTGTAAAGCAGCAAATGAATTATGCTGTAAATGAATTTACTGCCGTTGAAATTGTATTGGCAAATCCTGCGCAAACAGATGAGGTTACAAAATCTTTACAAAAAAAATTAGGCAATAATTATAAAGCACAAACAAAGTATGAGCAAAATACCAGCCTTTACAATTCAATGAGGGTAGAAAAATGGGCTATCTATGCATTGCTAACACTCATTCTTATTATTGCAGCATTCAACATGATAAGCGCTCTCACAATGCTGGTTTTAGAAAAAAGAAAAGATATAGGCGTACTCCAATCTTTAGGAGCATGTAAAAATTTAATATTGAAAATATTTTTAAGCGAAGGATTAATCTTAGCCCTTACAGGAGCCGTTATTGGTTTGCTATTGGCAATAATAATTTGTGCTTTACAATCAAAATTTAAGATCGTAAAACTTACCGGTAATTCTTTTTTAATAGATTATTTTCCTGTAAAACTTATTGCCACAGATTTTTTATTAGTAACATCTACAGCTTTAATAATTGCTTTTATTGCTGCATGGTTCCCTGCAAAAAAAGCAGCCAGCCAGTTATTTGAATTGAGAAATTAAAAATCCCCCAAGGTTACAGGCAATTGATCTAAGGCCACTTTCAATTGTTCATCGTTTGGTGCAACGCCATGCCATTCATAATTACCTGCCATAAAATCTACTCCATAACCCATCACGGTACTCATTAATATTACTATTGGTTTTCCCTTACCTACAAAACTAATTGCATTTTTTAGTCCTGCAACCACAGCATCTATTTCATTTCCATCCATTTCCAAAACGTGCCAGTTAAATGCTTCAAACTTTGTTCTTAAAACATCTGTTGACATTACTTTTTCTGTAGGTCCATCAATTTGTTGCCCGTTCCAATCAATGGTAGCAATCATATTATCAACTTTATGATGTGCTGCAAACATAATTGCTTCCCAGTTCTGTCCTTCATCCAGTTCTCCATCTCCATGCAATGAAAAAACAATATGGTCATCATTATTTAATTTTTTTGCCAATGCAGCCCCTATCGCCACGCTCATTCCCTGTCCTAATGAGCCTGAAGCCACTCTTATACCCGGCAAACCTTCGTGTGTTGTAGGGTGCCCCTGCAGGCGGGAATTAATTTTTCTAAATGTCTTTAGTTCTTCCAAAGGGAAATAGCCTGCCCTTGCCAATACGCTGTACCAAACAGGTGAAATATGTCCGTTTGATAGAAAGAAGATATCTTCTCCCATTCCATCCATATCAAACCCCGGTTTTCTTCTCATAATATTAAAATACAAGGCTGTAAAAAATTCTGTACAACCCAACGACCCCCCAGGATGCCCACTTTGAGCACCGTAAACCATGCGTATAATATCTCTTCTTACCTGTGCAGCTATTGCTTTTAAATCTTCCATTTTAAAGCTAAATTTATTAAGGGGCGAACCTACATTAAAAGTATTAACAGGGCAAATTGATTTTTTATAATTGAAATAATTTCACTTTTTCTGCGTTATTTGTTTTTCATTCTTTATTTTTACGTTGTAAGTATATTTCAAAACACCTAACACGCAGTAAGCAGCGTATTCTCCTCAGGATGGGTCTAAATGCAGCTATTGTTCTAAAAAAAGAATTATACTTTATATTGTTTACTACAATACTAAGGCATGGATAATATTTTACTAAGTTCGGCGCTTGCATTTTTAATAACCTACTTTGCAATTCCCCCTATAATTAGGGTTGCCCGTGATAAAAAATTGTTTGATGAACCTGATGAACGCAAGGTTCATAAATTAGTAGTACCTACTTTGGGTGGGTTGGGTATTTTTGCAGGCTTTATTATAGCTACTTTAATGGGAGTTCCTTCCCATGTTTCTTTTGAACTTCAATACTTTTTAGCTGCGGCATTAGTTATTTTCTTTTTAGGAATTAAAGACGATATCTTAATATTATCTGCAACTAAAAAATTCATTGGCCAGCTTATAGCAGCAGGTATTGTAATAAAGTTTGGCGGTATTGAAATAAATAATTTACATGGCTTTTTGGGAATAAATGCTATCCCTCACATGACCAGTTATATACTAACAGCTTTCACTATTATTGTTATTACAAACTCTTTCAACCTTATTGATGGTGTTGATGGATTGGCAGGCAGCCTTGGCTTATTAACCTCTATTGTATTTGGAGTTTATTTTTACTTCACAGGCCAGTTAATGTATTCTGTTATGGCACTTTCATTAGCAGGCAGTCTTGTAGGATTCTTAATATACAATTTTTCTCCGGCTAAAATATTTATGGGTGATACAGGCTCATTATTAATAGGGCTATTAAACTCAGTTTTTGTTATTAAATTTATGGAAGTTGCAACTTCGCCTGATAGCACTATACCCTTATTATCAGCGCCTGCTATAGGATTTGCCATTTTAATTGTTCCGTTATTTGATACCCTTCGTGTATTTAGCTTAAGAATTATTAACAGGCGCTCACCATTTAGCCCTGATAGAAATCATATTCATCATTTCTTACTTGACCTTGGACTTTCACAAAAAATGATAACCGTTGTTTGCATAACTGCCAATATTGTGTTTATTGCATTAGCATACACTTTACGTTCCATAGGTACTACTATGGTAATTGCTGCTCTTGCTACTGCTGCTATATTATTTATCAGCGTAATTTATTATAGCAGGCCAAAATCCAAATTTATTTCAGCAGAATCCCGAGAGCATGAAGAAGAAATTATCAAATCTCATAAAATACTTACACTTGTAGGTGAATCTATGGAGCAGGACTAACAGTTGCTTTAACTTTTTAATCAGCGTGATTTTATTAATTTTGTCTCTTTCTTTTTAAAAGTTAGATTAATAATTGAGACATGACAGAAGACCTTTCATTTATTTTAGCGGATGGCCAGGATTCAATGACAAAGGCTATTAATCATCTTGAAGCCGAACTGGTAAAAATAAGAGCAGGCAAGGCTAACCCAACAATGCTCGATGGTATAGTGGTGGATTACTATGGAAATCCCACATCCATAAACCAGGTAGGAAACATAAGTGCAATGGATGCAAGAACTATTTCCATTCAACCCTGGGAAAAAAATATGCTGCAGCCAATTGAACGGGCTATAATTGCCGCAAACATTGGTATAAATCCTCAAAATGATGGTAATATAATACGGCTTTTTTTACCTCCTATGACTGAAGAAAGAAGAAAAGAGCTGGTTAAAAGAAGCAATGGAGAAGGCGAGCAGGCAAAAGTTGCAGTAAGAAGTATTCGGCGTGAAGCTATTGAGCAAATAAAAAAGTTAGAAAAAGATGGGCTTAGTGAAGACCAGGCAAAAGATGCAGAAACTGAGATACAGCAAATGACTGATAAATTTATTGCGCTTGTTGAAAAACATTTAGCCGCAAAGGAAAAAGAGATCATGTCAGTATAAAACTTTCTTATGCTGAAAGAACAACTTCTCATATTAATTTCTACCCCACTTTATTTTTTGGTAATAGGTATTGAGATGCTTTTAAGCCATCTTCATTTTAAAAAATACTACTCCCTGAAAGATACGCTTATGAATGTTTACCTCTGTTTAATAAACGGTGGAATTGATCTTTTGTTCAGGGCCATATATCTTCTTATACTTCTTTGGTTTTTTAATTTTCATTTTGTTGATCTTTCTTTTAACCCTATTGTATATTGGAGCTTATTATTCGTTTTGGAAGATCTTATATTTTATATCGAGCATCGGATAGACCATTATTGCCGGCTGTTTTGGGCAGTACATGTTACCCACCACTCATCAGAAGAATTTAATTTAACCACAGGTTTTCGTTCCTCAGTTTTGCAGCCAATGTACCGGTTTATTTATTTTATTCCACTAGCTCTGCTGGGCTTTCACCCGGTTGATATTGTTTTTATGTATTCACTTACACAGATTTATGGTATACTCGTGCATACTCAATACATTCATAAAATGCCCCGCTGGTTCGAAGCTTTAATGGTAAGCCCGTCACACCATCGTGTTCATCATGCAAGCAATATTCGCTACCTCGATAAAAATATGGGAATGGTTTTAATAATATGGGACCGTTTGTTCGGCACTTTTCAGGAAGAAGTAAAAGAAGATCCGATAAAGTACGGACTTACAAAACCTTTGGATGATCCACATCATCCGGCAAAAATTATTTTTCATGAATGGCGAAATCTTGGTCGGGATTTGAGTAAAAAAATTCCATTTCTCACCAGGATAAAATATCTAATAATGCCACCCGGCTGGAGCCATGATGGAAGTACAAAAACTGCAGCACAATTAAGAAAAGAATATCTGCAAGCCGAATAAAAATTTTTATTTACTGAAAAGAAGACGTGTATATTTAGTATTCAAAAAACAATTAAATGCAGCAAATAAAACTAAGCCAGATAAGCACACGTGCCGATAAAGATCTGGATAAAAAAGAAACAAAAGATAAAACGGATAAAATAATTAAAGACCTTGACGATCTGCAAAATCTTTTATATGCAGAAAATAAGCATTCGCTTTTAATAGTGATTCAGGGAATGGATGCCAGTGGAAAGGATGGTGCGGTAAGAAATGTTTTTGGTTATTTAAATCCTCAGGGAGTAACAGTTAAAAGCTATAAAGCGCCAACTCCCGAAGAATTAA
>JALYYX010000395.1 GCA_030946075.1 Bacteroidota bacterium
TAACAGAAATAGGAACTCCTGCTACAGAACAGGATTTTTTACAACTGGGAAATAAACAGGTTGCCGCCGGATATGTTATTTATGGCTCATCAACTATTTTTGTGTATGCTACTAAAAGAGGTGTAAACGGTTTTACGCTCGATCCTTCCATTGGCGAATATTCCTTAAGTCATCCTGATATAAAATGCCCCGAAACAGGTAAGATATATTCTGTAAATCATGGTAACTTTTTTCAGTATGATGAGCAGGTGAGAAATTATATTAATGTTTGTCAGAATAAAAATAAAACCAATGGTGGCCCATATACACAAAGATATATTGGCAGTATGGTTTCAGATGTTCACCGCAATTTATTAAAGGGCGGTATATTTATGTACCCGGGAACAACTGATAAGCCAAAAGGAAAATTGCGATTGTTGTATGAATGCAATCCATTTGCTTTTATTGTAGAAAAAGCCGGAGGCAAAGCCACAAATGGTAAAGAAAGAATTTTAGATGTTCAGCCTACAGAACTTCATCAGCGCACACCTTTTTTTATAGGCAGTAAAAATATGATGGAAGAATTGGAAGGATTTTTAAATGCATAAGACCTTTACTCTATCACATCTTTCTCCAATTTTTTTTTGGGTATAGAATAATTGATGCTTATATAAGTATTTATAATGCAATATATAAGCCTGCTCTGCGTTTTCAATTGTTTTACTGAACCTATTCAGTAGAACCAATATCCATTCTATGAAAATATTCTACCTCTCATTTTTTTTTCTAACTTCTTTATTCACCAATTCCCAAACAAGAAAATATGTAACGCAGAATGGAAGTGGCGCCAAAGATGGCAGCAGCTGGGCAAATGCATGGGATGCGAAAATTTTTGCAGATACACTTAATACACAACCTGCAGGTAGAGAAATTTGGATGGCAAAGGGTGTTTACAGGCCAACTAAAAATAATTCGGGAGTTGTAGTAGCTTCCAACAGCAGCAATTATTTTATTTCAAGCTCAAGAACTTTTTTAATTCCATCATCAGTAAAAATTATTGGGGGATTTGCTGGCACAGAAAATAATTTAAGTGAAAGAATAAAAAGCCAATTGTATGGTCAGAACAAAACCATACTGGATGGTGCGGATCCATTATGGAATTATCCTGATTTTTCAAACTCATTATATACAATCACTTTAAAAAATTGTGATGATAAGACTATTGTAGATGGTTTTTATTTTCGTAACTATTCAAATTGGTCTGCATTAATAACTGCAACTTCAAGCTCTTCCAGCAGTCCCTCTATATTTAATTGTTACTTCGGATATTCCGGAGATAGTTTTGGAGGAAGTTATGGAGGCATATTAATTAATACGCCTGGCGCAACAATTAGTGTTCCCATTGTTGGCAATTGTTTTTTTAATACTGTTAACCGAAATAGTTATTGGCCAATTGGCGCTACCGATAATTGTAAACCTTCCATAAATAATTGCCTGTTTGTAACCGATCAGTATAACAGCATGTGTATACTTTTTTCCGGTATTGGAACTAGTGGCACATCCTACCCTCCCTCACATGGCGGTAATATAACCAATTGCACTTTTTATAATAGCGGAGCCAGTTTTAACCCAAGACCAACAATTAATGGATTCGCAACTGATTCAATATTCATAACGAACTCTATACTTTGGAATGATGCGGCAACCAATCAGGGTTATACATTTCACTTAGCAGGGAATTTATTTTCTGTAAGAAATACATTTCTTCAAACACAAACATATCCCGGTGCATCTTTGCCTGCCTATCAGCAGGGAACCACAACAGTAAATCCACAGTTTACTTCCAACGATGCTGATGGAGCTGATAACATTTTTGGAACTGCTGATGATGGATTACAATTAGCGCAGGGGTCACCAGGAATTAATTATGGGTTAAATGAATACCTGCCTGATTTTTCTGTAAAAGATATTTTGGGCAAGAATCGTGTAAGTGGCTGTAAGGTAGATGCAGGACCTTATGAATATCAATTTGCATCAAATAATATTATTACTCTTTCCGAATCATCTACAGAAAACTGTACGCAATATCCTGTTTCAGATTCTACAATTTTTATTGATCCTGCAACGTGTAATGTAACAGCCAAAGTAATTCCTGCAGGAGCTAATCCTGTTTCAGGTATTGTAAAAGTTTGTACTGCAAAAAATTCTGCGGTTTCATTTGTAAATGGTTTGCCCTATGTTCAGCGACATTATAATATTGAGCCATTAACTAATGCATCTACGGCAACAGCAAGAGTAACCATTTATTTTACACAATTGGATTTTGATAACTACAATGCTGCAGCAAATGGCTTTTTAAAATTACCCACATCGCCAACTGATGCTACAGGAAAATCTAATGTAAGAATTGAACAGGATCATGGTACAAGTGTTACAAGTGTTCCCGGCAGTTATAGTGGCACTACAATTTCTATTGACCCTGATGATAACGATATTGTATGGAACAGTACAAGTTTTATTTGGGAAGTAAGTTTTAATGTAACCGGTTTTTCGGGATTCTTTATAACAACATTCCCGGGTGGCCCTGTTACAAATTATTTCCGCAGCCGCCAAAGTGGTAACTGGGACGATCGCTATACATGGGAAAGCTCAACTGTTGCCGATTTTTCTTCATCAGTAACCAGCCCCGCCACTTACACACCAGATTATAACGATAATGCTATAACTATTTTAAACACTCATGTTGTATCACTAAGACAATTTACCACACTCGATCAGCTTGTAATTAATTCAGGAGGTACACTCTTAGTAAATGCAAATGTTACGGTAACAATTAATGATGGTCCGGGCAATGACCTCGTTATTAATAATGGAGGAAGTATGGTAATTGGATCGAGAGCTGCAGGAACAGCCTCCATAGGCAGATCCACAGGTAATATTGTTGGTAACATAACAGTAGAAAGATATTTATCAAACAGGAGAGCATGGCGATTATTAGGAATACCTTTTAGTACTTCACCACAATCCATCAAATCTTCATGGATGGAAAATGGCTCGGCATCCTCAGGATATGGAACTCATATCACTACTTTTAATGGTGATGCAAATGCAATAAATTTTGATGGCATAAAACCTGCTTCATCTATAAGAACTTATTCATCAGATAATTTTAATTCTGATGAAGCGCACACACCAAACACAACAAATAATATAACTTCAAATCCTTCATATTTCCTTTTTGCAAGAGGTGATCGTGCTATTGACAGAACCATTTCCGGTGCTGCTACCAGTTCTACCATTTTGAGAATATCCGGAAGTGTAAATTCAGGAAATATTACAGGCGCAGGAATAACAGGAACAAGCTTTAGTCTTATTCCAAATCCATATCCTTCTGCAATAGATTTTGATGCAATAAAATCAATAAGTGCTAATTCTTCCATAAATACATTTTATGTTTGGGATGCTACTTTGGGAACCATTGGCCAATACCGTGCTATTCAGATCACAGGCTCAGCGCCGCCTTACACATATACTGCAACTCCCGGCGCGCAGGATAATAAGTTTCGTTTAATTGAATCAGGTACTGCATTTTTTATTCCCGGAAATAGAACCATAAATTTTACAGAGGCTGTTAAATCCTCTACCATCATTCCATTTACTGCATTGCGAACTCTTGAAAATAAAAATGAATTGGTAATTAATTTAAATATTTTAAATACAGATAATACAATTTCGTTATCAGATGGCGT
>JALYYX010000396.1 GCA_030946075.1 Bacteroidota bacterium
TTTCCGACATAAAAATAAGAACGTGTTTAATTCCCAGAAGGGAAATTGAAGCTGTTGATATTAGCGCATCACTTGAAGAAGTAAAGATTCGTTTTATTGAAACTAAGCTTTCAAAACTGGTGGTTTACGAAAATAATATTGATAACATACAGGGATACATTCATCAACTCGATATGTTTAAAAATCCGGAAAATCTTCAATCTGTTTTATTGCCTATTCCCACTATCCCCGAAAGTATGAATGCAAGTGATCTTATAAGTAAATTTAGTAAAGAAAGAAAAAGTATTGCATGGGTGGTTGATGAATTTGGAGGCACTGCAGGAATAGTAACAATGGAAGATTTGCTGGAAGAAATATTTGGTGAGATAAAAGATGAATACGATACAGCAGATGAGTTTGTAGAAAAGCAAATTGCTGCCGATGAATTTATTTTCAGTGGCAGGCTCGAGCTGGATTATATAACCGATAAATACAAATTAAATTTTCGCCATAATGAAGACACGGAAACACTTTCAGGTTATATTATAAGTGAATATGAAACTATCCCCAAACAACGGGAACGGATTATAATTGATGATTACGAATTTGATATTTTAAATGTTAGTGATACAAGAATAGAAACAGTAAAGTTGAAAGTGCTTAAATGATTATCGCCGTTAATACAAACGATCTCTCTATTTATCATATTGTTTTATTCATAAAAGTTGCAAAAGAACATCTGCTGCATAATTTCATTTTTATATCAGAAAACCCCATAAATACTTCTTTAAATTTTTCTGAAAACATAATTCCTGTTGTTATTAAAAATGAAGAAACCTCATTTCTGTTTAAGGCGGTAAACAATAAAAAAATTTCTTCTATTTTAAAAAAATATAAAACCGATGTTCTCCTAAGTGAAAGATTTTTACCCAACACAAAAGTTCCCCATTGCTTAATTTTTAATAATAAAAGCAATCGCAAATCTTTGCAAAAAGCAAAAGCGATCATAACTAATTCCCAATTCTCAAAAAAAGAAATTATTGCGAAATTTAAAATAGAACCGGATAAAATTGACGTTGTATACAACACCGCTAATGAAAAATTTGGACCGGTTGATTTTTTACAGAGAGAAAAAGTAAAAGAAAAATACGCTGAAGGAAATGAATATTTTTTAGTTACAGTAAATTTTAATTCTCACAGTAATTTATTAAACCTTTTGAAAGCATTTTCTGTTTTTAAAAAGATGCAAAAAAGCAAAATGCAATTGATCATTAACTCACCCGATAAAATCTCAAAGAAATTTATAGAAGATATTAAATTGTATAAATATAAAGATGAGGTAAAGGTTATTGAAAATATTTCTGAGGGAGAACTGATAAATATTACCGCATCAGCTTACGCAATTATAAATCTATTTTTTATTGAAGACGTCGCTACGCCTTTATTAGCAATGAAGTGTAATGTGCCATTGATTGTAAGTAATATCGGCGCTATGCCTGAAATTTGCAACGATGCGGCATTGTATATTAATCCGGAAAATTATAATGATATAGCGGAAAAAATAATGCTCATCTTTAAAGATGAAAATCTCAGACAGCAACTCATTGAAAAAGGAAGAGAACAGATAAAAAAATATTCGGTAGACAAGGTTGCTGATTCAATTTGGCAATGCATTATAAAAGCAACATTGTAAACGTTTATCTTTGCTGTATTATGAACCAATCTTCTATAAAAATAGACGTACTTCTCAATCCTGATAAAGTGCCGCAGCAAATAACATGGAGTGCTACCGATAGCAATGCTGATATGGTGCAAAAAGCAAAAGCAATGTGCATTGCATTTTGGGATCCCGCAGATAAAACAGCATTACGAATTGACCTTTGGACGAAAGACATGATGGTGGATGAAATGGCCGATTTTTTTTACCAAATGTTTTCCACCATGGCTGATACTTATGAAAGAGCCACAAAGCAAAAAGAGCTTAGTGCTGATATAAAAAACTTTGCTAAAGATTTTTATAAAAAATTCAGAGAATCACAATTGGCAAATAATAAATAATTAATAAAAA
>JALYYX010000051.1 GCA_030946075.1 Bacteroidota bacterium
ATTAATGATTGTACTAACAGGTGTTTCTTTGTTACAGGAAACAAATAATATAAATCCTGAAGAAATAAGAATTGCAAAAACTATTTGTTTCATAAAAGTGATTTTCTTGTGTTTTAAAAATCTAACAGCCACACCTGCTTAAAGGAAAAATTATTAGTTTCATAAAAAGTATTTTAGTCATTTAATACAACCTTTTTAATTTCTCCGAGTGGAGGACCAAAGCCCCAGTTTGAAACGTATAAATTTCCATCGGGCCCATAAGTAATTGCTGTAGCAAGAGAAAAACCTGTTGCAATTATATCTTTGGTGCCATTTGCATTAACCCGTACAATCCTTCCTGAGCCCGGTGTTGGAAATATGGGACCAGTGGCATTGGGCACATAGGTATTTTCTAAAACATACATTCTGTCGCGATTGTCAAACGCTAAACCAAGTATAGTTGTAAAACCTGTACCCACAATTTGGAGTTGTCCGTAGGGAGTTATTTTGTAAATATTTTCGCTGCCATTAGTAATGGGGAAAAGACCGAGATTACCTACATAAAAATTTCCATGATAATCCAGGGCCGTTGGTACCACATGTCCCTGGCTTGCAGAAATATCTGCTATTCTTGTAACAGTACCATCAGGTGTTACTTTTACCAGCTCGCCATGGTTAGGCTCTAAAGCATAAAAATTACCATTTACAGCAACCATACTATACCATACGCCATCCGGCTCAAAATCATCCGGTTCCGGATTTGCAACGGGATGCGCTTGTTGCCAACTGCCAAGATCGGCAACTACGGTGTGCGATCCATCGGCATTAATTTTTACGATACCATTTGGTGTCGCCACTCCATGAGAGCATCCGGCGCCGGCGAGCAATGCATAAAGGGTTTTACCAATAAATGCAACATCAGATACTCCCATAATATCATGAATGCCTGATATGGTTGTGGGAAGCTGGTCTGTAACTGTAGTGCGTGTTCCATTGGAAAGTATTTTAGAAATACGACCACCGGTTTCACTTCCAAAATAAGGACCGAATGGAGGAGGTGCTTGCTGGCATAGGCTTGCGGCAGATGAGTTTGAACCTCCTGTGCCGGCTTCTGCTACATACAAGTTACCATCGGGACCAAACTTTAACCCACGGGGATGTTGCAAACCTGTGGCATACGTGGTAACTGTAGCAGGTGTACCGGATGTTTTTGCAAGGCTCCCAGTTCCTGCTGCAAGAACATTATTAGTTTCCGAAGAATTTATTTCTTTTTTGCACGAAGCAAACAGCAAACATGCTGTATAGACTGTAATGGTAAAAAATTTCTTTTTCATAAAAAATTATTTTTAAAATGTAAATGATTGGTACATAAATTTTATTCTACTAAAAAAATTTATGACAGATCGAAATTATTTATCGCATTAAATGATAATTTTTTATTATGCCGGGATTGGCTTTAACAATGCCATATAGCTTAAGTGCAACGAAGTATGTAAGTAGTAGGCGACGAATGGCATTTATCGACAATAACACGCTAATTGTCTTTTTATTTTCCGTTTAATGAAATGAAGAAATACTTTTATAATAATCTTCGGTAGATGAAGATTTATAAATACCTTTTGAAGACTTACTCTATGAATAAAACAAGATTAACTTAAAAATTATTTTATGAGAAAGATTATCATTCTGCTGCTTACTTCTTTTGTATTTACTCTTAATGCACAATCACAAGGATGCGTTTTAGTCCACAACATTTCGGGCTTGGGTCCGTATAATTTAACGTATAATACTGCAACCCCGGAATGGCAATTAAACATCACCAACCGTTATTTTAAATCGGTTCGTAACTATATAGAAACTATTGATCAAAAAACGCCTAAACAAAATCAGCCGAATATAGAATCCTTTTCTACAACCATCTCGGTTAACAGGAATATGAAAAATGGCTGGTCTTTTAATTTAGGCGTTCCCATTTCTTCTAATAGCTTTACCTCATCCTTAGAACATGGCGGCCCTAATACTAAAAGGCATACACTCCATTCTTTTGGTGTAGGTGATATCCGTTTTACTGCATACAAATGGTTGCTGCCGCCAGCAGTAACGAGAGGTAATATTCAATTAGGATTGGGTATCAAATTTCCAACCGGTGATTATAAATACCAGGATTATTATTATAGAAATGACTCAACAAAAATACTTTCTACTGCTGTTCCATCTGTTCAATTAGGTGATGGTGGAACAGGCATTGTTACTGAATTGAATTTCTTTTATGACTTGAATAATAAAGGCAATATAAAACTGTATGGTAACTTTCATTACCTGCTCAACCCAAGAGAGCAAACCGGAGTGTCTCTTACCGCCGGCCATATTCCATCACGTATTGATAGCCTTGCAGGAAATATAATTGTGAGTGTGCCGGACCAATTCTCTTTGAGGTTTGGCGCTATGGCTAGTGTAAGCCACTGGACTTTTTCTGCCGGGATAAGAAATGAAGGTGAACCTGTTCATGATCTAATTGGCGGAAGTGAAGGTATTCGCCGTGCCGGACATTATTTTTCAATTGAACCCGGAATCAATTATACTTTTAAGAATATTTCTATTTATGCATATGTTCCTGTAATTGTGGCGAGAAGGATAAAACAGACAGTGCCGGATCAAAACAAAACACGTATAACTGGTGTATATACAATGAGTACCGGCACTTCTGCCAACTATCTTGTATTTGCCGGACTTGCATTTAAATTGTAAGTTGTATTACAAGTAAATTTTGCTTTACAATATTTAATAATACTCTTTGAGAACGCATGAATTTATATTTTCTGATAAATTAAAACCCAGACTGGCAAGACATATAGCATTGTGGGTTGCTTTTTCATTCTATTTTTTCATTGTAAATTTTTTCCCACGGAATGCACATGATTTTGTTGTATCAAAAACATATGTAGATGCTTTTCACAAATTAATCTACATACCAATTAGTGTTTTTTCAGTTTATGTATCCATTTACTTTTTGTTGCCCCGGTTCATTTTAAAAGGAAAATATTTTCTATTTTTTATTTTGTTCGTTTGCTTATGCTTAATTAATCTTACCAGCGCATGGCTGCTGACAAAACTCCTGGTTCAGCTTACTCAACAAATTCCGTTTCAACAACTCCCCATACAAATCAGGATTTTTCAACCTGTTATTTATGGTTTGGGGCTTGGGCTTGCTGCAAGCGGCTTTGCAATCATTATTAAATTATTGAAGATCCGATATCTGAAACAAAAAGAGAATGAACGGCTGCAAGAGCAAAAAATCAGTACTGAACTCCAGATGATCAAAACTAATTTTCATCCGCATTTTCTTTCTGGTGCTCTGCAAAATATTTCTGAACTCATTCGTCATAATTCAACACAATCATTAGGTGTAATATTAAAATTATCTGATCTGCTGAGTTTCATTTTATATGAAAATGAACAAGCTTCCATTCCCTTGGAACAGGAATTATTAATGGTTCGGGATTACCTGGAGTTAGAAAAAACTTTTTACGGTAATCGGATCATGATCAATCTGAAAGAACCTGTAGATATAACCGGGAAAACTGTTGCACCATTGATCCTGCTTTCATTGGTTCAGAACTGTTGTGAACAGTTTCTTATATCGTTACAACAAAAGCTCAGCATTGATATAGAAACAGAGGCTGAAGAAAACCATTTTACATTCCGGCTTAGTTGCAATGGTTACTATGAAAACATAAATGGTATTCCTGGTCAAAATACAGGTTTGAACCATGCATTAAAGAGAATACAAGTTGTCTATCCCAAGAAACACAGATTAGAAACCCATTCAGAAAACGGTTTTTTCTCAATGGAACTTATAATTGAATCAGAAGTGATTGCAAATCCTTTAAAGAAAATCCAGAAAAAAATATTGTATGAATCGGCATGATTTCATATTTTCCAATAAGCGGCACTACAGATTATTACGCCATATTTCTTTTTGGTTATGCTATATGATATTTGCAGGTTCTGTTCAATTAACAGGAATATTCCCAAAAGAAATAACCTTGAGCAATATATTACTTATGCAATCTATCAAGGCTGCCAACCGCCTGCTTCCCCAGGTTGCGTTTTGTTATTTTATTGCATATTTCCTTGTGCCGCGGTTTATTCCTAAAAAAAAGTATAAACAATTTGCGTTCGCAGTTTTATTATCTTTTTTATTATTAATTGCAATAACATATTTCGATTTTTTAGTTACAGCAAATAGTATAATTATTCATTACCCTTCTACCCAGCGATGGACCCTTTATAACGTAGTATTCTTTAGCTTTTATTCAAATATAAATTTTACAGGGCCTATCCCTGCATGCTGCCTGATGCTGATCATAAAATATTATAAGGATTGGTCCAAAAAGCATAGTGAAGGTGAAATGTTGTTACGTGAAAATAAGCTGGCTGAATTGCAATTACTCAAGGCGCAGGTTCATCCTCATTTTTTATTTAACACACTTAATAATATTTATTCTTTTACGCTTACAAAATCATTGCATGCGGCAGAATTGGTAGATAAACTGTCGGGCATGATTGATTATATGACCACCGAAGGAGAAAAGCCTTTAGTAAGATTGGAAAAAGAAATCCAGCTATTAAATGATTACATTGGTCTTGAAAAAGTTCGATATGGAGATCGACTGGATATGCAGGTGGAAATAAGCGAAAACTATAAAAATAAGCTGATAGCTCCTTTGCTAATGATACCTTTTGTGGAAAATTGTTTTAAACATGGCGCAAGCATTATGCGTGGCCGGCAATGGATAAAGCTTACAATAAATATAATAGAAGATCGGCTTGATTTTAAACTTAGCAACAGCAAACCTGCACAAGCGATATCAACTAAAAACAAAAAAGGAATTGGATTGGTTAATGTGCAGAAAAGATTAGCATTACTATACCCCGGAAAACATTTTTTAAATATAGAATCAACAGGCGATACACATATAGTTCATATGCAGGTTGCTCTGCAGGAGCAGACTGAATCTGAATCCGCATATAAGTCTGCACCAAAACTTGAATACGTTTTGCATGAATGATAAAAAAATTATTTGCCTGGCAGTAGATGATGAGCCACCTGCGCTGGAAGTACTTAAAAAATTTATTGCTTCCGTGCATACATTAGAACTGGCAGGAGTGTGCACTGACGCAATTGAGGCTATGAATTTTCTTCAGTCAAACCGGGTTGATCTTCTTTTTCTTGATATACAAATGCCTGAACTTTTAGGTACTGATTTTATAAGGGCTTTGAAAAATCCTCCAAAAGTTATTTTCACTACAGCTTTCCGGAAATATGCAATAGAAGGTTTTGAACTGGATGCTGTTGATTATTTGTTAAAGCCAATTTCTTTTGACCGGTTTTTAAGAGCCGTTAGCAAAGTAATGCAAACATCTTTAACTGAAACACGTATAGAAGATGAAACGCAAAATAAAAGATCGAATGGATTTATCAGTTTTAGGAGCGACAGGAAAATGATAAAAGTTGCATTAGATGATATCCTGTACATAGAAAGTATAAAAGATTATATTAAAGTAATAACTTCTACCGGCAACATTATCACCAAACAATCTATTTCTTCAGTTGAAGAAATGTTACCTAAAGAAATATTTATTCGCATCCATCGCTCTTATATAATATCCATGAATAAAATAGAATCGTATAATCATGAACTTGTTTGGATAGCTAAGCACGAATTACCTATCAGCCGTATGTATAGGCACGAAGTAGAATCTATATTAAAGTGATTGATTTATGATACAGACGGTAAGAACTTTTCCATTATATTGCAGCGGCTAAATTTAAAAACCTAAAATCAGCAATTGCATGCTTCCCCGCTACAAACGTGTTCTCTTAAAACTTTCCGGCGAATCTTTAATGGGTGATAAAAATTTCGGATTGGATTCTGATGTTATTTCCCAATACGCAGAAGACATAAAACTCATAACAGAACTCGGCGTTCAGGTTGCCATTGTAATTGGAGGCGGAAATATTTATCGCGGTATGAATGAAGCTGAAACCGGCATTGAGCGTGCACAGGGAGATTACATGGGGATGCTTGCAACCGTAATTAATGGTATGGCTTTACAAAGCGGATTAGAAAGAGCCGGTGTTTATACAAGGCTGCAAAGCGCTATTAAAATGGAGCAGATTGCAGAGCCTTACATTCGCCGCCGTGCAATACGGCATTTGGAAAAAGGGCGTGTAGTTATTTTTGGCGCAGGCACGGGCAATCCGTATTTTACAACAGATACAGCAGGCTCATTAAGAGCTATTGAAATTAAAGCTGATGTTATTTTAAAGGGAACAAGAGTTGATGGAATTTATACAGCTGATCCAGAAAAAGATATTTCTGCAGAAAAATTTGAAACCATTTCATTTGCTGATTGCATATCAAAAAATTTAAAAGTAATGGATATGACCGCCTTTACTTTATGTATGGAAAACGAATTGCCAATCATCGTTTTTGACATGGATACTCCGGGAACTTTGCTAAGAGTTATTACCGGTGAAAAAGTAGGAACACTTGTTACGGGATAAACACAATAGGCAATTGACAATTTGCAATCTGCAACAAGAAATAAAGAACTTTTTATTTAACATGAGTACTATTAAAACTCTCAATTGTTTATTGCCAATTGTCTATTGCCTATTCACACTTTTATAATGTTGCTAAATAAGCCTTGATATCACTTAACGAGGTGGGCTGCGGATTTAAAGGAACTGTTTGTATTCCATTAAGGCTTGTTTGACCAGTAACAATTGTTTCGTGCCCCAGATAATAACTATTTGTTCCCTTTTTTGTAATAGATACTACAATTGCTGCTTTACCTGAAGGCACTTTACCTGATGCGAATTTTTTTGTGTTCATATCACCATACATTCCTGCCACAGCTTTTAAATCTTTAAATACCAGATAAACAGCAGTGTTTGCATTTGTATAGTCTGCGGGCAGGCTTGCTGTAACATTTATTCTTCCTGCGGTAGTATCTGCAAAATAATCGCAGTTGATCCAACGCAATTGCTCACTAAAAAGTTCGTAACCCTGCGATGTAATTCCAATTGCTGTTTGATTGGCTGATGTTGATTGAATCCAGTTAAACCTTTCCGCATTACTTTCATCACCATAAAATATTTTCATTAATGATGACGGGCTTGAATCATTATACTTTATATAGATTCCTTTCCCGGGCATTAAGTGCAACTCTTCATTTTCTTTTCTTATTCTTATAAATATTTCTCCTCCTGAAATTAATATTCTGCCATTAGAGGTAGTTGGTTTATCCATCATTACCATATCACCTCTTTGCTTTATCAATTTTGTTTCAACATAAATTTTACCGGAAGCTATCTGCCCATTGGAAAGCGACAAACTTAATGGAAGAACAATTACTGTTAAGCCTTCTGAGGTTTGTAAGGTTCCCCCCGCTGTTGCATCAATACTATCAATCAATACATCTTTATAAAGTAATTTTTTTACCTGGTTTACCGGAGAAACATCAGTAGTTACTGACACCCAGTTTGTATCAAGCCCTGTAGTTTGATTTGCAATAAATATGTCAGTATCTTTTTGACATGATGTACAAAAAACTGTGACTATAGAAAGAAAAAATAAAATTATTTTTGTTTTCATCTTCTGTTGGTTATGTATCAGATACGCTGATAATTAAAATTGCTGCCTGCTAATTCAGGTCTAATCGTATTCCTGCTCTTAAACCTGCTGAATGAAATTTTTGCTGCAGGTTTAAATTCTCTTTACTCATCGGTGATAAATTATATCTGTAATATGGCTCAAGAAGTATGTGCAGTTTATCCGTAATCTTATAATAAAGTGATGCACTTCCTAAAAATCCTACGCCAATATTATTTTTAAATTGATAAACAGAATTTCCTTTGCCTGTTGTAATTGATACCGGTTGGGACAAGCTATCCAGCACATCACCTTTGTACCATGCGTAAACATTTATAATAACGCCAGCATTAATATTTACATGCATTTTTCCGTTGCCCAATTCATATCCAATTACCAAAGGCACATCAATGCTGTGGTAACGATTGTAGGTGGTCTTTGTTCTGGTACCTGTTTGCTGGTATTGCAAAGTATCATTTATGTAAACTGTATCCCCGGGTTGCCGTATAATTACTCTTGTTGTAATTACTGTTACAAATTTAATTTCATTAGGATTAAAGTATAAAAACTTTTCATTTATCTGGCTGTAATTCAGGCCAGCCCTTACGCTCATTCCATTGTTAAACACTTTTGTATAGCGAACTCCGGCGCTGAATGCTGATGCTAATTTTGTACTTGCCTTTCTTTTTTGTAAATAATTATTGCTTGCAGTATCACCATAGGTTTTATAATTACTGATGGTATGATCTGGCCCTGCATATACTTCCCAATATGTTTTATTGCCGGCTGCATTTTTTTCAATACCGGGGCAATCGGGCAACATACTTTTTGAATTAAGATTTTTAATACCTGTTAAATTTCTTGTATTGAACAATGGAGGAAATAATAATTTTTTACCCCTATAATCATAATTGTAAAGGGAATTCTCTTCCTTATTATTTTGAACGGAAAATGGAATTTCTTTAGGCACGGTACTTACTATACTTTGTTCTCCTTCATTTATGCCGGTATTCTTTGTTTTATTTCTATAAGATGAATAAGTAATCAGAGTATTTTTTTGCTGATTATTTTTTATAGCATCATTGTTTTTTGAAAGAGTAATATTTTTTTCATTAAATGATGACTGATTTGATATAGTGGGTTCGGGGCTATCATTTTCTTTTTCAGCCACACCTTTATTAGAATTATTTGTTGTTGAAGCTGGAATATTTTTTTGTTCAAACACTCTATTGTTTTCTGAAGGAATATTCTTATTTGCAGAAGATAAATAGAATGTAAGCCCTCCACCGGCAAGTAATACGGTTGAAAGAATTAAAATAGTTTTTCCGTTTAAAAAATTAACCCAAAAACCTTTTGGTTTTGATTTGCGTTTGGCAATAATATTTTCCCAAATGTGCTCAGGCACATTGGGTGAATAGCCACTAAATTGCTTCTTCACAAACTCATCAAAAGGTGTATTATTGATCATATTGCAATCCGTTGCATTTTAAATATCTGGTTTTTAAGCATATTTCTCGCTTTTACTAACTGGCTTCGTGATGTGCCAGGCTGTATGCCAAGCATGGCTGCTATTTCCTCATGCTGATAGCCTTCAATAACATACAGGTTAAAAATTAACCGGTATCCATCAGGTAAGTTATTTATTAATCCAAGCAATTCTTTTTCTTTAAGATGAGAATACGCTGTTGCTTCAATTGAACTTTCATTAGTGTCATTTATTTCGTAGCCGCTTACTTCTTTATCGTACCTTATTACCGTATATTTTTTTAAAGCTGTATTAACTACTATTTTTCTTATCCAACCTTCAAAAGAGCCTTCATTTTTAAACTGATGAATCTTTTCAAAAACCTTTATAAATGCGTCCTGTACTATATCTTCAGCATCGGCTGAATTGTGGGCATATCGCTGGCATACACCAAGCATTTTGCCTGCGTACCGGCGGAAAAGTTCTCTTTGGCTTGATTCATCTTCCTTTAAGCATCCTTTTATTAATTCATCATCTGTCAAAAAAAAATTAGATTTACATCTTTATTTTTACAAATTAGATACCCTGATAACCATATACGCTGCCTCTACGTATTTATTGCCTCAAAAGTTAAGTAAAAAATTGTTTTAATTAGTTCTGTGGTTCATATAAATAATATAAATTCACGAAACTTAGTTTTCAATTATTATTAAATAACTGCTTTATGTGGTTTTGGTTAGTGTCTTTAGTAATTCTTACAGCATGTATAATATTTTCTTTATACATTTTTTACAGCAGCTATAAAACAATGCCTGCAAAAAAAGATGCGCCTTTTAAAAAAGGTTACGACCTTTTTAAAAGTATTTCTCCATCTTCAAAACAACAGATAATAAATTCTTTGAGGTTAAAATTACAATCGGTAGAGCATAATTCAATTCTCTATTTTAACGAACTTAAAAAGTTGCAGCAAAGAATTCAGGCTTTGGAAAAAAATAATAAACCTGATTATCAAAAGGTATCCGATGACGAAAATTGGGAAGAATTATATTATCAGATACATGAAGAGAAAGAAAAAATGGAAAGTGAATTAGATCTTGCGAATCAAAAATTAGAAGAAACAGAAAGTTATGTAAAGGAATTAAAAGCAAAGGAAAAGGTGTGGAAAGATAAACAAAGTGAACTTGAGATGGAACTGAATAAAGTTTATTCTCTCCAAAATAAAATTAATGAACTACAACAGCAACTGCAAGGTGCATTTGGCAGGGAAACCGAATTGCAGCTGGAACTTGAATCGCAAAAAGAACTTTACAAAGATTTTGAATTTTTGCAACAGCAACATGCCCATTTGCAAAGCGAAACTGATGAATTACGAAATAGAATGCAGGAAATAAAAAATAAAAATGTTTTATTACAGCAACGGATTAATCAACTAACAGAACTTGAGAGCACTCTCGAAATATCAGAATATGAAAAAATGGAAATAAGAAAAAGCGTAGAGGAAATAGTAACAGAAAATGAATTGCTTTCCACTAAGTTACAGGAGTTGCAGGAAAAATTAAATGCTGAAAAATATGCCTGAGGCAAAAAAACTAATCAAAATTTTCAAATGCCAGAATCATTTTAATAATTTTCAAAAACCTTAAAACTTACTATTATGAATTTAATTGAACGGGTTAAGAATATTATCACAACCCCCAAAACAGAGTGGCTTGCAATTGAAACAGAAACTGCTACTCCCGGATCTTTATTGGTTAGTTACGTATTGCCAATGGCAATTATTGCGTCTTTAGGTGCTCTTATTAAGGGTTTTCTTTGGGCAGGTACCTGGGGAATGCAATACTATTTAGTAACAGTATGCATATCATTTATTTCAATCCTTATTTCATTTTACATAGCCTCGTATGTATTTGATATGCTGGCTCCATCTTTTAATTCCGAAAAAAATATTAATCGATCTGCCCAGTTAGTAGCTTATTCCAACACACCAACATGGGTGGCAGGCTTTCTTTCATTTATTCCTGTTTTGGGTTGGCTAATTTTAATAGCCGGATGGGTATATTCAGTGTATTTAATGTATTTAGGTGTTGGTCCATTAAAGAAAACACCTGAAGATAAAAAGGTTATTTATATAATAATAGCATTTATAGTTATGCTGGTTATCGGATTTATAATAGCAGCTATTTTAGGCTCCATATTTTATGGAATGATGGGGTATGGCTATGGCTGGAACAGAGTTGCATATTAACACAGACTGAAATATTATTTAAGAAGGCACTTCAATAACAGAAGTGCTTTTTTATTGAATGATTGATGTTGAATTTTGGTGTCATACATTTGCATCGGTCATTATTTTTTTACATTATTAAAAATGTTAAACATTAATATTGCAGATATAAGAAAGGATTACAAACTAAAATCTCTTTTGGAAAAAGATGTAGATGCTGATCCTTTGAAACAATTCCGGCAGTGGTGGAATGAAGCTATAGAAAGCAAAGTAGAAGAAGTTAATGCAATGACATTGGCTACTTCAAACAAAAATGGAATGCCTTCAGCAAGAATTGTTTTACTTAAAGGATTTAATGAAAAGGGGTTTATATTTTTTACAAATTATGAAAGTAGAAAGGGAAAAGAACTAAAAGAAAACCCCCATGCATGTCTTGTTTTTTTTTGGAAAGAACTTGAAAGGCAGATAAGAATTGAAGGTGCTGTAAAAAAGCTTGGCGACAAGGAAAGCGATGAATATTTTATAATCCGTCCTGAACAAAGCAGGATAAGCGCATGGAGTTCACCTCAAAGTCAGGTAATCTCAGGTCGTGAAGTTCTTGAAAATAACTTTACTAAATACTTGCAACAATTTTCTGAGGGAACAATTCTGCGTCCTCCAAATTGGGGAGGCTACATTGTTAGTCCGCAACAAATAGAATTTTGGCAGGGAAGGCCAAACCGTTTGCATGACAGGCTACGATATTGTTTAAAAAATAATAGCTGGAAAATAGAACGGCTTGCCCCATAAAATATATACCCGTGTAATTAATGGAAACCAATTATTATTCTATTTAAATTATAAGTAAAAAAGAAGTGGCGTATAATTTGTTACCTCACCATCATTTATTAAAAACTCAAAAATATTTTTTTATGAAAAAGATAAGCATGGCATTTTTATTATTGACAGGAATTTTGATACAAGCATGCAACAACAGGGATGAGAATGGTTCTACAGATACCAACAATACAAACAGCAGCAAATCAGTAACTGACAGTACACGGGGAAACATGTCTGCCAGCTATACCGCAGAGTCATCAACTTCTACAGGTACGCCTGATAAAGAATCTGCAGACTTTGTAATGAAGGCCGTAAGTGGTGGAATGCTTGAAGTGCAACTTGGGCAATTAGCCATACAAAAAGCAAAAAACCAGCGTGTAAAAAATTTTGGAAATATGATGGTTACTGATCACTCAAAAGCAAATGAGGAATTAAAAAGCCTGGCATCTTCAAAAAATATAACTATTCCTGCCGCATTATTACCCGATCATCAAAAACATTTTGATATGATGAAAAATAAATCAGGTTCTGA
>JALYYX010000074.1 GCA_030946075.1 Bacteroidota bacterium
ACAGAAATAAAATTTTTCATTCTTGATTTACCAGCTTTGAGGATGAGATTATATTTTTTATTTCTACTTTAATTGCTTTTAGAAAAATGTTTGCTTCTTCAATAGTTAATGCAAGTGAAGGAAGGAGACGGATTACATTTGGTTTTGATTCGCCTGTAAATATTTGATGTTTAAACAAAAGATTTTTTTTCAAGTCTTTTAATTCTTCGGGAACATCAAAACCGATCATCAAACCTTTGCCTCTTACATTCTGCAATTCAGGAATTGATCTTAATTCATTCATGATGTGCTCGCCAACCTGCTTTGCATTCTTCATTAAGTTTTTAGAATCGATCTCTTCTAATACAGCCAGTGCAGCAGCACAGGCAAGATGATTTCCGCCGAAAGTTGTGCCCAGCATAAAATGTTTTGGCTTGATATGAGGTGCAATTATAATTCCGCCAACAGGAAATCCGTTGCCCATCCCTTTAGCCATTGTATATATATCAGCATTTACACCGGCATGATCTTGTGAGAAAAATTTACCGCTTCTTCCATAGCCGCATTGTACGCTATCAGCAATAAATACAGCATTATTTTCATCGCATAAACTGCGGATCTTTTGCAGGAAAGATTCTGTTGCTACATTAATTCCCCCAACACCTTGAATGCCTTCAATGATTACAGAAGAAATTTCTTTACCATGATCATTAAAATATTCCTGTAATGCATCTTCATCATTGAAGGGAAGAAAAACAACATTATCTGTTTCGTTAATTGGAGCAACTATATTACGATTATCTGTAGCAGCAACTGTAAGTGAAGTCCTGCCATGGAAAGCCTTTGTAAAAGCAACTATTTTTTTTCTTCCATTATGGAATGATGCAAGCTTTAATGCATTCTCATTGGCCTCTGCGCCTGAATTACACAAAAATAATTGGTAATCTTCTTTACCTGAAACTTTTCCCAACTTATCAGCAAGTTGTTGCTGTAAGGGAATTTTTATTGAGTTGGAATAAAAAGCAATTTTGTTAAGCTGATCTTCTATTCGTTTAACCCAATGAGGATTTGTATGTCCAATACTTATAACAGCATGCCCGCCATACATATCAAGATACTTAACATAATTATCATCCCAAACGTAAGAGCCTTTTGCTTTTACGATATTGATGTTATTAATCGGGTAAACGTCGAAGAGATTCATTTAAGATATGAGGTTTAGGGTTTAAGGCCGAGGGTTTAAGGTTTAGGGTTGTTACCATTGTTTCTTAAAAATTTTAAGAATGAAATAAGCATTGCTCTTACTTCATTTACTATCTTATTAACAGTAATATAATCTTCTTCTAAAATATATTTTAATTCAAAAGCTGCAAAACAACAATAATCAGTTTCGTTAATTGAACCTAAGGAATTATCCAAAAAATGTGCAAAATCTTTATCTGTAAATCTACCACAACCTTCAACAATGTTAAGTGGAACTGATAGAGATGCTCTTAGTAATTGAGATGTCAATTCAAATCGCTCTTCTTTTGGCAATTTTACTGCAATATATTTTCTAATGAACATATACTGTTCATGAGCTTTTTTCCAAACGTCTAATTTTTTATAATCTCTCATTGCATTTTCCTTACGCCTTAAACCCTAAACCTTAAACCTTCTTCTAAAATCCAGTCGACTTAAATTTCAAACCAGTTGTTTCATCAAGTCCAAACATCAGGTTCATATTTTGAACAGCCTGCCCACTTGCTCCTTTTAATAAATTATCAATGGCGGAATGAACAACTAATTTATTACCGCTCTTTTCGAGATAAATAAAACATTTATTGTTATTGATCGCCTGCTTTAAAAATATCTGCTTATCACTAACAATAGTAAAAGGATGGTCCTTATAAAAATCTTTATATAATTTATTAAGTTCGTTTAATTCCAATTCGCAATGCATTTGGGAGCTAACAAAAATCCCTCTTGTAAAATCGCCCCGCCATGGAATAAACCTCACTCCTAACCCCTCTCCACCAGAGGAGAGGGGAAAATTACTCTGTAATTGATTCAGTGATTGATGAACTTCATTTAAATGCTGATGCGTAAATGATTTATAAGGCTGAATATTATTTGCCCTCCATGAAAAATGAGAAGTATCACTCAAACTCTGTCCTGCTCCTGTTGATCCTGTAATACCTGTTGTATAAACATCTTTGAGCAATCCTGCTTTTGCTAATGGTAATAACCCTAATTGGATTGCGGTAGCAAAGCAGCCGGGGTTGGCAATATTATTTGCAGTTTTAATTTTATCTCTATTTAGTTCCGGTAAACCATAAACAAATTTTCGGTTGCCGATAGATGAATGATTATGTAAACGAAAGTCATGTGAGAGATCAATGATCTTTATTGAATCATCAATTTTATTTTCTTCTAAAAACTTTTTTGCAGCGCCGTGGCCGGCACAAAGAAAAAGAATATCAGCCCCCTCTAAATCTCCCCCAAAAGGGGAGACTTCCGAAGAGAATTTTAAATTCGTTTCACCTAACAAATCTTGATGCAGCGAGTGAAGATAATTACCTGCATTGCTTTTGCTATGCACAAAAATAATTTCAGCAGATGGATGATTTAATAATATTCTTATTAATTCACCACCGGTATAACCTGCGCCGCCAATAATTCCGGCCCCCACCAAACCTCCCCCGGAAGGGGAGGCTTTCGAAACATTTTTTAATTTCGAATCATTGTTCATATAGAGCCTTTTGGTTTAAGATCTTCTTTAACCTTATGATAGATCATGGTTTGATTACCAAAAATTTTACTAAACCCTCTTACCTCCTCTCCTGTCCACCCTGTATTCATCTCACCGTATTTTCCAAATTTATTATTCATAAGATCGTAAGGAGATTCGACCCCGATAATTTGAAAACGGTAAGGCATTAATTGAATAAAAACATCTCCTGTCACATTACGCTGCGATGTTTCTAAATATGCCTCCATATCTCTCATTACAGGATCAAGAATCTGCCCTTCATGCAGCCAGTTACCGTAAAATTGTGCAAGCTGATCTTTCCATGTAAGCTGCCATTTTGTAAGAACATGCTTTTCCAAAGCATGGTGTGCTTTAATGATTATGATTGGGGCTGCGGCCTCAAAGCCAACCCGGCCTTTAATTCCAATAATCGTATCACCAACATGAATGTCTCTTCCTATGCCATAAGGCCCGGCTATTGACTGAAGATGTTTTATAGATTCGGAAGGATGATCAAATTTTTTATCATTTATTTTTTTGAGCTCCCCTTTTTCAAAATAAAGTTTTACTTCTTCACTATCATGTTTTGTTACCTGCGTAGGCCATGCATCTTCAGGTAACATTCCTTTTGATGAAAGTGTTTCTTTACCTCCTACACTGGTTCCCCACAAACCTTTATTAATCGAATACATCGATTTGTCAAAGTTCATTTCAACATTCTTCGTTTTTAAATATTCAATTTCTTCTTCACGGCTAAGTTTGAGATCACGAATGGGAGTAATTATTTCTATCCCGGGAATTATAACATGAAATATCATATCAAAACGCACCTGGTCGTTACCAGCGCCTGTACTGCCATGAGCAACTGCTTCTGCATTGATAGTTTTTACATGATCAGCGATATGCAACGCCTGGCTTAATCTCTCTGCACTAACACTAAGAGGATAGGTATCGTTTTTTAAAACATTTCCGTAGATAAGATACCGTACGATATTATCATAATAATTTTCAACAGCATTAACTGTTGTGTGTGTTTTTACACCAAGTTTATAAGCATGGTTTTCAATTTCTTTTAATTCATCTTTAGAAAAGCCACCAGTATTAACTGTAATACTATGCACTTCATATCCAAGATCTTCGCTTAAGTATTTTACACAATAAGAAGTATCTAAACCTCCACTGAAACCGAGAACAACTTTTTTTGCCATGATGAATGATTAGAAATTAAACAGAACAGAAAAAAAACTTTTCTTTTTATCAGGTGATGGATTTCCTTTTAAATATTTTAATAAACGGTTTGATTTACTGCGCATAAAACGCTCATACAATTTTGATTGCTTTTTAAATTCTTCTTTCGTTTCTTCAGGCTCATAATGATCCTTGGGATCGTATAACATGGCTGTACACATACAATTTTTTCTTTCCTTACTCATTAAAATATCAAAGTTTACACAGCTTTTACAGCCTGCCCAAAACTCTTCATCATCAGTTAACTCAGAATAAGTGACAGGCTCATAGCCCAGGTCAGAGTTTATCTTCATTACAGCAAGGCCAGTTGTTAATCCAAATATTTTTGCATCAGGATATTTTTCCCTGGAAAGATCAAAGATTCGTTTTTTTATCTGTTTTGCAACACCACTCTTTCTATAAGAGGGAGCAACTATTAATCCGCTATTGGCAACAAATTCATCATGCCCCCATACTTCGATGTAGCAAAAGCCAACCCAGTCGTTGTGTTCGGTAAGTGCTATAACGGCTTTCCCTTCTTCCATTTTGTTTGCAACATATTCGGGTGACCGCTTGGCAATACCTGTACCACGGGCTTGCGCTGAAGCCGCCATTTCATCGGTTATAATGGAAGCGAATTTTTTATCTGCTGATGTTGCAACACGAACAATGATTTTTGATTGTTCCAATTTTGCAAAATTAAATTATGAATAAA
>JALYYX010000085.1 GCA_030946075.1 Bacteroidota bacterium
CCACCTTATTTACGAATTGCAACAATAAGAGAACATTTACCGGATACTCCAATTCTTGCGCTTACAGCTTCTGCAACCAAAGAAGTGCAAAATGATATTTGTGACAAACTTGCTTTTAAAAGCGATCATAAACGTTTTCAAAAATCTTTCGAAAGACCTAATCTTTCTTACAGCGTTTTTAATCCTTCTTCCAAACAAAATAAATTAATTGAAATTTTAAAAAATGTACAAGGCAGCGGAATTGTGTATTGTAAAAGCAGGAAGCGAACAAAAGAAATTGCAGACCTATTAAAGATGAACAACATCAATTCAGACTTTTACCATGCAGGATTAAAAAGTGAAGAAAGAAATTTTAAACAGGAGAGTTGGATAAAAAATAAAACAAGAATAATTGCTTGTACTAACGCTTTCGGGATGGGTATTGATAAAAGTAATGTGCGTACAGTTGTTCATTATGATGTGCCTGATGCATTGGAAAGTTATTACCAGGAAGCAGGTCGGGCAGGCAGGGATGAAAAAAAAGCTTATGCTGTTTTATTGTATCATGATAATGATTTGGTTGATCTTGAAAAGCAATCCTCTGTCCGTTTTCCTTCTTTTGAAGAAGTTAAAAATGTTTATAAAGCGCTTGTAAATTATTTGCAAATACCATCAGCAAGTGGAGAGGGAATTTATTTTGATTTTGATATAAATGATTTAGTGAAAAAATTTAAACTTAATGTTTATACTGTCAATTATTCATTAAAAATTTTGGAACAGGAAGAAATTATTTCTTATAATGAACAAATATTTTTACCATCAACTGTTGTATTTACAATTAATAAAGATGCACTATACGAATTTGAAAAAAGTCATCAGACCCTTGAGCCGGTAATTAAAGGTTTGTTGCGCAGCTATGAAGGAATTTTCGATTATCCATCTTCTGTTTATGAAAATCAATTGGCCGGTTTTATAAAAAAAGATGTTGCAACTGTAAAATCTGATCTTAAAAAGTTACAGCAGTTTGGTGTTATTGAATATCATCCCCAAAAAGATAAACCTCAAATTAAATTTTTACAAAACAGAATAAATGTAGAAGACTTTGCTATTAATCAAAAGAATTTATTTAAAAGAAAAATTGCTTTTGAAAAAAGACTGCAGGCCATGTTGAATTATGTAAAAACAAAAAGATGCAGAAGTAAAACAATCGGTAATTATTTTAATGATATTTCCATAAAGCCATGTGGTATTTGTGATAATTGCATACATGAAAAAGGGATTATAATATCCAAAACTGAATTTGAAAATATAACTGCGGTAATAGAAGATCTTTCCGGTAAAGTTCCGGTTCATTTCAATTTATTATTTAAAGGTTTAAATAATTTTAATAAAGAAAAAGTTTGGAAGGTGCTTAACTATCTGCAGGCCGAAAACAAGATCAGCATAACAGAAGATGGATTAGTTGGCAAAGGAAAGAGTCTATAAAATAAAAAAGGGACCCAGATAGAAATCTAGTCCCGCTTTAAAATCCAATATCCTATGAAAAACCGAGACAAAGATAATGAGAAAATACTCGTAAGCAAGCGAATTTGAAAGTTTTTTTTAAAATAGTGGTTAGTAAGTCGCCATGTATTATATAATCCGCTTAAAACCAACTATTTGATTTTTTACTGCCACTTCTTCCGCCTACCCCGAGAGAACCCAGTAAACTTCTCACTATTGCTGTTCCCGCAGTTCTCATCATGCTTTTTACCACTGTATTATTGGCAATTTTCTCAATTGTACTTTCTTCAGGCTTTACACCCCTTTGAGTTTTTGCTGCAACTCCAGGAGTATTATCTGCAGCCTGCTGCAATTTTGCCGTAAGCATCTCATAAGCACTCTGGCTATCAATAATCTGGTTATATTTTGCTGTTAACTTCGATTTGCTCACAATTGCATTAATTTCTGCATCGGTCAATACGTCCATCCTGCTTCTTGGTGCCAACATCATTGTTGCTGCCAGCGGTGTGGGAATTCCTTTTTCATTCAGTAGCGTAACCAGCGCCTCACCAATACCCAGTTGTGTAATCAGATTTTCAGTTTTATAAAAAGTTGTTTCAGGATAATTTTCTGCGGTTTGTTTTATCGCTTTTCTATCCATAGCAGTAAATGCCCGCAATGAATGCTGAATTTTTAAACCAAGCTGCGCCAGTACACTTGATGGGATATCCATAGGGTTTTGCGTGCAGAAATAAATGCCAATCCCTTTTGAGCGGATAAGTTTTATAATGGTTTCAATTTCTTCTAATAATGCAGGGCTTGCTTCCTGAAAAATAAGATGAGCTTCATCAATAAAAATAATAAGCTTTGGTTTATCCAAATCGCCTGCTTCGGGCATTGTAGCATATAATTCGGCCAGCATCTGCAGCATAAAAGTTGAAAATAATTTTGGCTTATCCTGCAGATCGGTAACTCTTAAAACACTTATCATTCCCCGCCCGTCATCTGCCATACGCATAAGATCATCTACCTCGAAACTTTTTTCTCCAAAAAAAATATCTGCTCCCTGCTGTTGTAATTCTATCACTTTACGCAAAATGGTTCCCGTAGAAGTTGTTGAAATATTTCCATAAGTGCTTTGCAATTCTGCCTTGCCTTCGTTACCAACATATTGCAGCACTTTTATAAAATCTTTTAAATCGAGCAAAGGCATTTTATTATCATCACAATATTTAAATATCATTGCTACCACCCCACCCTGTGTATCATTCAATCCCAAAATTTTGGTCATTAAAACAGGGCCGAACTCACTAACAGTTGCTCTTAGTTTAATTCCCTTTTGTCCGCTTAATGTTAGCAGATCAACAGGAAATTGATCAGGCTTGTAGGTCATTTTAAGTT
>JALYYX010000087.1 GCA_030946075.1 Bacteroidota bacterium
ATTCCAAACGGCATAAAAAAGAAAAATCAGATTATAATGTAAAGCAATCGAAAATTGCAATAGGCTCAGGAGGTATGTGGGGCAAGGGTTTCCTTAAGGGAACACAAACGCAGGGGGATTTTGTGCCGGAGCAACACACAGATTTTATTTTTACTTCTGTAGGCGAAAATTTTGGTTTTTGGGGCAGTGCATTGGTGGTACTTTTATATCTTTTCTTTTTATTAAGAATTGTGTTTATTGCCGAACGCCAGCGAAGTACTTTCAGCCGTGTATATGCATACAGTGTTGCAGCAATTATTTTTTTTCACATTGCCATTAATATTTGTATGACGATTGGGCTAGCTCCTGTTATCGGTATTACACTTCCTTTGTTGAGCTATGGGGGTTCTTCGCTGCTAACATTTACTGTACTTATTTTTATTTTGGTACGGTTAGATGCAGACAGGCAAATGGTGCTGAGGTAATTTTTGAAATGAAAGGAAAAGTAGTTTATATATGCTTATAAGTTTTTTGAGGGGCTATGAGCATTAGTAATTCTTTTGAGCATTTGTTGCGGCTATACGTTACAAGCCTGCTGGTGCAGGGCTTTTCACTTCTATCCGCCAGCCAAATGTCATTAAGTTAAGGATCAACAATAAAAACCAAGAAGGTTTTTTAAAGATTTCAAATATAGAAAGTATAGGAAACCTTCTTGGTTTCTGTTAACTTTAATAAGTTATGGCGGATCTTCATTGCTAACATTTACCATTCTTATTTTTATTTTGGTTAGGTTAGATGCTGACCGGCAAATGGTGCTGAGGTAATTTTTGAAAATTGTTGATTAATTCAAACACTGATCTTCCTGTCTCTTGCAATTGTTTTCCATTCTGTGGTTACTATATTATTTTCTGCAACAAGTGCACATTCATACAACGCAACTGTAGGGCAAATGTGGTAAGGCACTCCATACAAAACATCGCCAGGCCTGTAACTATGGCCAGGTAAAGCTTCCACTACAAAATGTTCTTCGCTGTGACTTACAAACTTCAGTTCAGGTGCATTTAAAAAATATACACGATTGTGCAATTCATTTTCAGAGGCAATGGATTTATGGCCAAGATCGAGACACAGCTTTGTATCATCAGGTAAAGAAATTATTCTTGCAATAACCAAAGCTGCCGGAACAAAATTTTGCTCAGCGCAATTAATCTGATAACTTCTATCCCAATAAATAAAGGTTCCGGGGCTGCACTCCACGTCTTTTCTTTTAGCATGAATAGGGAAAGTAGGTGAGCCTCCTGCAATTATTGTTGGTTTATCAAAACCTTTTTGTTGCAGTTCTTGTCGCAAATTAGTTATCTCTTCAAATGCTTTATTACAATCGTTGGTGCGTTGTTTAAAATCTGCATTGCGAAGATGTCCATCATATACATGCAACCCTAATAATTTCATTCCTTGTAAATTCTTAGAGGATTCATAAAGTTCAATTACATTTCCGGGTGCAGTGCCGGTTCTGTTCATGCCTACATTCACATCGATGTATACTGTGATTTTGATATTGTTCTCTTCAGCTGCATTGGCAATATTTTTTGCTGAATCAATATTATCAACAAGACATGAAAATTTGGTTTGAGGATATTTTTTTATAAGTTCAGCAAACCGGATAAGTTTTGGGCCAATGGGCTGATAAGCTAACAAAACGTCAGGTACGTTTATCATGCCAACCATTTCTGCCTCGGCAATTGTTGCACATTTAAATTTTGTAATGCCGGCCTCAATCATCAACTGTGCTGCCTCTTTTGATTTGTGTGTTTTTACATGTGGCCGTAATCTTTTTACATCACCCGCCATTGCTATTGCAGTGTTGACGTTTTGAACTACCCTTTCCTTATAAATTATCAAGGCAGGAGAATCTATTTCAGTGATATTTTTTATATGAAACCATTCAATCATTATGCTTTATATCAATTTCTTCTTGCCAGCACAATTGTATTCTTAAACTGTTTTTTCTTTCCGTCAGTATTAAAAATTTCTGTGTAGATAATATAAATTCCCTGTTGAAGTCTTTGCTGTTTTTCTCCCAGGCCATCCCAAACATAACTTCCTTTAATACCACTTAATGCATTTTTTTGGAGGTAACGAACCGGCCTGCCTGCCGCATCGAAGATGGTGATGTTGGCAACATATCCCGGGGATGGGAAATTATAACTAATAGTTGCAAAATCATCTATGCCGTCATTATCAGGAGAAAAAATTTCA
>JALYYX010000118.1 GCA_030946075.1 Bacteroidota bacterium
ATATTACGGGCATTGAAATAGCTGACGGCAAAATCTCACTAATAAAATGGCATTGGGAAAACAATATTTCAAAGCGGATTGTGCTGGAGGAGAAAAATATTATTGAACTGACTTCAGAATTATAAAATCAATCATCATCTTTCTTCTTATTAATTTTTAAAAATGCTCCTCTTGTTGGAGAAGGAATGGTACTATTCAATCCTTTTATTCCTTTCCATAAAACCTCGTTAAACCCAAAGTCATTAATGGCATCTGCTTTTGCAAAATTGAATTGCTCACTTTTTTTAGAAAGCTTATTTATTGCTGTATTTTTTTCTGACAGATCAATATTATTTGCCCTGACAGTGTAAGGTGTAAGATCAGCTTTGTTTGTAAAGCAACGCCACATTGGCTCTGCAGCCGCATCGTACTGGCTCATAGGTGCAATTCCAAGAATCAATTCAATGGTTCTAAGCATGGAAGATGTTGAATACATTGTGTGATCTACATAGTGCCTTTTAACCAAACCTCCTGCAACAAAAGCAATACTCCGGTGTGCATCTACATGGTCAGGCCCATTTTGTGCATCGTCTTCTAAAACAAATACTGCACTTTCTTTCCAAATTGCACTTTTGCTTAAATGCTCCACAAGCATTCCCAGCGCCAGATCGTTATCTGCAACATGAGCAAACGGAGTTGGTTTTCCTTTACGAACACCTTCAGTATGATCGCACATTAAATGAATAGAACTAAAATGAGGAACTGCATTTATGTTTGATAGCGAATCAAAATCATTTTGCCAAATACGCAAACGAGTGGTGTCCTTAACACTCAAATTCCATGTTCCAAATGCCTCACATATATGCCCCTTTAGTACAGGAATGTGTGGTTTACCATTTTCACCTACAAATTCCGCATAGGTTCTGAATGATACACCTGCTCTGTATAAATGATCCCAGATGTATCCTTTTGCGGGACGACTTAAGGGATTTTCTCCTTCAAAGTCATAGTCACTTCCGCGTTTGCTATAGTTTGTTGGCCATCCTTTTTCAACATAATCAGTTGCATAAGCGGCAGTACTCCAATTGTGCCCATCGGGGCTTACTTCCGCATCAACATAAAAATTATCAAGCAGTACAAATTCTTTTGCCAATGCATGATGATTGGGAGAGATTTTTTCGGGAAACAGACATAAATTTTCATCGCCATTCCCTTCTTTTATATCTCCCAAAACCTGGTCATACGTTCTGTTCTCTTTTATGATATAGAATACATACTTAATTGGCGAAGATTCACCAATTTTTTTTGGAATCGGATTTCCTTTTTCACCATCGGCCGTAATTTCTTTTTCCCTGTTGTATGGTGTGTTACTATACACAGCCTTTGTATAAACATCCATTTGTTTTTCAGATGGAATATCAATCACACTCATTGTTCCTTTAAATAATTTGCGAATGTCCTGAACTCCGGGAGGATTAGTGCTGTCTCCTAAGTGGGACATCACTATTTGTTTTGTATTAACAGGCTGCGGTCCGTAAGGGTTAGGCATTGAAAAAAATCCTTTACCGTTAGAAACAAATATTTTTTTATCTATTATTCTTACACATGTTGGGTACCAACCTACAGGAATAAAACCCTTGCCTGCGCTCATACCAGGCTTACTTACATCAAAAACTGCAAGGCAATTATTATCAGCATTTGCAACATATAAAACTTTTTTATCTGCAGATAATGCAACACTGTTTGTAGTTGAGCCTGTTGGCGAGTTAGGGTATAATGCACAATTTAAAGTCTCAATTATTTTTTGCTCTGCAACATCAATTACAGAAATACTGTTATCGTTTGCATTGGCAACAAATAAAAATTTTCCATTTCTTGTAAGGCACATATCATTCGGATGGCTGCCAACATTTATTTCTGCGAAAAATTTTTTTATTTGAGTATCATAAATCAAAACTTTATCGCATCCCCAGCAGGAAATATATAATTGTCTTTTATCAGGAGAAAGAAGACATGTGTAACCTTCCCCTTGCATCTTTATTATTTGCAATGTTTTTTTTGTGGTAAGATTGATAACATACAAAGAATTATTTTCTTTGGTAACTATATACATCAGGTTATTTATATCATCAATTTCAATTCCGGTTGGCCAAATTTTATTAGGCCACTTTGTACCGAGAATGATACTATCGAGTAACCTTAATTTATTATTGTGCAAAGCATATTTCAAAATCATATTATTAGTGCCTGCAGCAGCATACAAATAGTTTTCATCTGCAGAAAATTTTAATCCAAGCCAACTGCGTGGAATGACAATACTATCAACAACTTTTTCCTTCCTTACGTCTATCAGTTGGATATATTGTTTGCTATATCCATTGTTGGTAACTGCAATATATTTTTTTGAAGATGATACAGCAATGTTTAACGGAAGATCCTGCAAGGCAAAACTTCTTCCTGCAGGTGTTAAACTCCATCCATTGGGCAATAAAGTTTTTTTTGCTTCCAGTTGCTGAAGTGTTTGAGCTGAACTTAAAAATGCGCTAAAAAAAATAAAAAATATGGAGAAAATTTTTTTCATGCTAAAATTTATATTGCAAATTATAGGTTTTGTGAAGAAGGATTAATTATAAAACTTCAAACAAAAGGAATTGCGTTTTTTGCTCTTTTGCAAAATTATTATCGCTAATAAAAATCAATGTTTTATGACCATTTGGTAAATCCGGACCAAAAGTTACACCTTCAATATTATCAATATAAATACCCAATGAATCCATGTTAATCAATAATTTTTTAGTTGTTGCATGCAGCGGAGGA
>JALYYX010000120.1 GCA_030946075.1 Bacteroidota bacterium
GCTTCGCCTGAATTAATAATATCATGTAATGTCTTTTCAAATTATCGGATCGCAAACGCGATAGTACTTTGTACTTTTTCCTACGAGGGATACGCATTTCAACATTTTCGTTTCCTTTGTAATCTGAATAAAATAAAATGAAAAAACTTGAACAACTTCTAAGCAACATCGAAGGTGCAATGCCAAACAATGAAAGAATAAATTTATCGGTTTCAAAATCATCTGTAGGATGGCATGTAGAGCATATGCTACTAACTATAAATGCTGTAATAAATGAATTGAAGAAAGATAATATGGCAAAATACAAAGGCACTTTCAGCATACGTAAACTTTATGTGTTTGCATTTGAGAAAATACCCCGTGGCAAAGCAAAAGCCCCCGATATTGTTGTGCCACTAAAATTTAATGAAGAAACCTTACAAACACATTTGGCAAACACAAAAAGTAATTTGCAGAATATAAATACAATAAATAAACACAATTATTTTCCTCATCCTTACTTTGGCCATATTAAAGTAAAGCCGGCTATAAAATTTTTAGCCATACACACCATACACCACTTAAAGATTATTGACGATATTTTAGCTAACTAATTATATTTTTTTGTTTCTAACCATAAAGTCTATTTTTTTATTCCCCACTTCTCTTTCAAACTGTTTAATTGTAGCTCACCAATTCTTGGCTCGTCATAATGTCCTGCATTTTGTTTCTGCCGAAAGGCTTCGTACAAAGTAACGGCACAGGCAACAGAAATATTTAATGACTTAATAATGCCAACCTGCGGAATAATAAAAGTGCCATCAACCAGATTTGTAATTTCTTCACTAACACCAAATGTTTCATTGCCAAAAACCAAGGCAACAGATTCAGTAAGATCTAATTGATGAAGTGTTATTGACTTCTCACCTAAATGTGTAGCATAAATTTTTTTGGATCGTTTTCGTAATTCAGTAAAACATTCTTCAACATTTGTGAACTGGTGAATGGTAAGCCACTCTGCCGCTGTGGAAGAACTTCTGTAACCCCATTTTTTATGAGGCGGAATTCTGTTGTTTAAAATATAAACATCCTGAATGCCAACAGCATCGCAGGTTCGCATCACTGCAGATACATTGTGTGGATCAAATACATTTTCCAAAACAATGGTGAGATCGGGTTGTCTTTTATTAAGAACAGATATAAGACGGGTATAACGCTCCGGGGTCATAACAATAAATAATCTTTAAACAAAGTTTAAAAGTATTATTTAAAGATGAGCTTATTTATTCTTTACAAATTTTTGAATTTCTGTTTCACCTGTGGTGGAAATAAGTCTGATGATATGATTACCTACAGCGAGCCCGGAAATATTCACAGAAGTTTTTATGGATGTTATTGGTTGAGTTAATTCAATTCTGCCCGTCATATCCATAATCTGCAATTTATAATAATCGCTGTTTGAATTTTGAATGGTAATTACATCTGTAGCAGGATTAGGATAAATTAGTATAGGAGTAACATTGCCTTTATCAGTAAGTAAAACCATATTACTGTATTGATAATTATTATCAGATATTAATTTAAGCCGATAATAATTTTTTGCACTCTGCGGGTTCATATCCCTAAATGAATATAGTGTTGATGAATTATCACCCGCTGATGGAGTTACTATTCCTAATGCAGACCAGTTCAAATTATCAACGCTTCTTTCAATTTCATATCGGTTAAGAGAAAGGTTGCCATAATTTTTCCATTTTAAAACATTTGCATTTGTTTCTTTAAATGCCATTAATAAATTATTGGGCGCAGAAAGGATGCGCAACACTGTATAGTCTTCCACTTCTCCGTTTGTGAAAGTTGCATTATACATAGCAGAGGTAACAGGCGCATCAGAAACAACAAGCCGCATAGCAGCATTAGAGCCGCCATATGGTGTAAAGACCGAGACAGATTTATTGGTAGCGCCTGTGACGGATGCACTTCCACTGTAAAATGCATCCAGCGCACTCGTAAAGTTTGCGTTTCCATCCCAATCTATCCACAAACCATAATACACAGTTTTAGCAGCCTGGTTAGCATTAAGTTTTACAACCCATGTATAGCTTGCACCAGGAGGGCCTATAGAAGTTGTTAATCCATCTTCTTCAACACCATCACCTGTTGCATCAACACTAAATTTTTGTGTACATTCAGCGCTTGGCTTTGTTGCACCTGCCCATACTTTTGCAGTAGCAGTATCTTCTAAACACAATGCAGTGGCTACAGGATAACTTGCAGAGAGATCTCCATAATCATATCCTGAAATATAAATTTTATAATCTTCTACTTCACCATCTGTTGCTTCGCCATAACTTCTTTCATCAACATTTGGTGTTGATACATCATCTGCAAGAGCATCAGTAGTTAATCTTAACCGTATATAAGAATTACCGGGAGTAAGAATGGTTCCGCAGGAAAGCGAAGGCCACGTAAGATTTACAGTTTGTGAGCCGGAACTTGGTACACTAACTGAAGTAAATTCGCTTGATTGAAACAAGCCATTTAAATTAAAATCTATCCAACCATATAAAGTTGCAGTAGTACCCGAAGTATTATTTACCGGAACGTTTAATGTATAAGAAGTGGTTTTTGTTGTTAATGCCGGTAATGTTGAAAGCCCATCATCAATATCTAAATTTGCCAGAACTGATGGCTGCCCATCGAGATCTACAGTAACTCCGCTGCCGATAACTAAATTCGTATTTACATTTAAATGTATGGCGCCACAGTTTGCTAAAAGGGTATGATAGGTATCGGGTGCATCGCCGCAATCGTAAGTAACATAAAAACATCTGCTGAATTCGCTTGTATTATTAGTACCTGCGCCATTATTTTGAATTGCAGTTGCAGTAATATATTGCCCAACGATGTTTACAAAAGGAATAGTTATAGTCCAGCTTGCATTTCCTGAACCATTGGTAGTAAATGTTGAAGATGTGCCTAAATATGTTTTTCCTTCCCCATAATTATAAGTAGCATTTGCATAATAATTTACCCCTGCAGTATCTCCATTGCAAACATCGCTTGAAAAAAGCTCAATATAATATTGTGTATTTGCTAAACCATTAAAGGTGCCTTTTATTTGTTCATTGCAACTACTACCTCCGGGCACTGCAGAAGTAATAACAGGAAAGTTTGAAAGGCCATTTGGGCCTGCATCAGGATCAAGATTATCATTCAATGTTACTTTATCTGCATTAAGGTCAATTCCTAAATTATATTTACCCGTTGCATCGCTTGCATTTCCATTATTATAAATGCTGTTTTGTGTAACCAAATTTCCTGTTGAAACGGAATTTTGAATTTGTACCCCCGGCCCAATATTTTTGTAAATAGTATTACCTTTTATTACTGTATTATTTACATTTTCATTTACTGTTGTCCAACCTATAGATATTGCGCCATAAGGACCTGATGGACTCGTTCCGCCATTTCGTGAGACAATATTATATTGAATGGTATCAGAATTACTCTGTTTATAAATGCCAACTCCGGCATAGCTATTTGGGGCAGCTACACCATCTGGCCGTATACCTATTGTATTATATCTGATATTATTAAAATCATTATGAGCGGTTTGATTGCCATCAATAAAAACACCAACAGAACTATTGCATACATAATTTTTTTCTAAACTATTGGATGTGGATGAACCCACCCTGCAAAAACTTGAATTAAGAATATAAATACAATTATCATAAGCGCCACCACTTAATGTGCTCAGGTTTAAGGGTTCGGCAGTGGTTAAATTTGTTCCGATACCCAAATAATTACCAGCTATTATACAACTATTACTATTATCAATAGTTACCCCTGATCCAGAATTGCCAATATAATTTGCCTCATATGCATCGGAAACACCGTCACCATTAGTTCCAATAATTGTACTTGTACTGGCTCCGCTAACATAAATTCCTTTATCAATGTATGCACCACCGGTAGTTAAAAGATTTAGTGCAGTAGTCCCGTTTGCGCCTATACCAATTTTATTTCCTGAAATTCTGTTGCCTGTACTTCCGGAAATAAATATTGCATAGTTATAACTTACCCCCGCTCCACCTGCTGCAATTGTTGCAGAACCAATTACGTTGCCTTCAATATCATCATTAACACCATCTCCATCGGTACCTATATAATTATTATTACTTCCTGTTTTTACAGTTATTTGTACAGCATTTATTTTAGTGCCTTCATTACCGTAATTAGGTAATCCTACCAGGCCTGTGTATGTAGTGCCAATGTAATTACCCTTTATCTTATTACCTGTTGCACCTACTAATACGATTCCGCAATCGCTATTACCGCTAATTACATTTCTTTCCAGTACATCTGATACTCCATCAGCATTGGTACCAATAATATTTGCAGTGCTGTAATTTATTTGTATTCCCGATCCTCTTTGCAGGTCTGCCGTAGCACCGGGAAATAAAGCAGTTGTGCCATTTACATCCGTCCCGAGGAAATTCCCCGATATTCTGTTTCCTGTACAATCAGTGGCTAGGGATCCACCTTCATTAATGGCGATACCTTCTCCCAAGTATTGCAAGCCTCCATCACCATTTCCGGTAATAAGATTTCCCTCATTGGCATCATTGCTTCCGTCTCCATTAGTACCAATAATATTATTACTGGAATTATTGTTTATTCTAATACCATCATCGTAGTTGCTGGTAGCAGCTGAAATAGTTAGCCCATCCGAGGAAGTTCCTATATAATTTCCCCAAATCCAGTTATTATTATTTCCGCTCCCGGTAATTGATATGCCTACGAAACAATCCTGAATAACCAATCCTTTTATTTCGCAATTGCTTGAAGATATGGTTAAACCCGTTACTGCAGTGGTACCCGGCCCGTTAATAATCACTTTTAAAACCCTTGTAGTTGCAGGCCCTAACTGGCCCTGTACAGCCCCTGTTGCAGAAAAACCATTAATGCATAAGGGATATATTATTGTAGGATAACTGCTTGCCGGTAAAAATGAAATGAAAGTAGTAAAATTGATTGTGTCCTTTGCCACAGTTAAATTGGCTTGCGTAATACACCAGCGTAATGTGCCTGATGTTCCAGCACCGGTTGATGCATCACTGGTACTGTTTACAGTAAAAATAGTAGCCTTGCTATTTTGATAAAATAAAAACAGGAGCAAGCAAAGAAGTACAGTTTTCTTCATGAATTTGGATTCAGTGGCTAAAAAAGAGAACGGAATATTAATGATTTTATTATCTACTTATAAAAAAAATATATTTAAAAAAATTTATTGTGTGATGAAACAACCTTTTTTAAAAAAGAGTAATTGTATTTATTATTCAGTAAAATTACTTGCAAAAAAAAAATGTAAAAATACTTGCACTTCTCAAAAACGGGATATACTTTTACAATCCCTAACACAAAGAACACACACTTACAAAAAACCTTTACACAGGTTTATACCTTCCTTAAGTTTTATTATCAATGAATTTAAATTGTACATCCTGTACATTCTTTATAAATTTTTGAAACAACAATTATTATTACTATAAAATCAAATTAAAAAAATCAATGTTATGAAAAAAAAACTACTACTCTTTAGTATGCTCATCTTATCATTTGGCATATTTACAACTAAAACTTTTGCACAGGAAGTTACCGGGGGTTCAGCTGATGGATTAATGCCCGATGCAGGAGGTACTATGTACGTTCCTACGCCAGACTTTCAACCACCTTCGTTTGTTTTAACTGTAAAAAGAAATAATGGTAACGGACATTGCCAGGGTTCTGGTACTGCAACATTAAATTTTAAAGGAACATTTAATGGTAATATGACTTTAATGGAAATTGCTTATCAAAGTACCGGCAAAGAATTAATGAACGCTATAATAGATGGAACAGGCTATAATAAAACCAGCAATAGCGTAACCTATTGCCTAAGCTATAATATTCCTCCAAAAAATAAACTGATCTTTAAATTTTGGTGGGCAGAGGGACAAAAATGGTATTGGATACCAGAAATGTAATTGTAATTCAAAAATTTAGTTAACCTTAAACACTTCATATTAATTATAAAACGCCGGCTGAGTAAGCCGGTTTTTTATTTTATACAACAATCTGTTTAACTAAAAAATGATAGTCTGTTTCAACATTAAAATATTCCCGTTCAGTAAATCCTTTGTAAATCTTTTAGGTAATAGTTTGCATTTAATAAAAAGGGAATATACTTTTATGCTCCCTAACAAAAGTATCACTTCACAAAGTCTATCTTACCCTGGTTTTTTATAAGCAACAGTTTTTAGGTATAAGTATCACAATTTTAAAATCGCATTCAATATCTTATTAAACAACTCAACAATAATTACAACTAAAAATCAATTACTATGAAAAAGAATTTACTATCAGTAAGCTTATTATTATCAATCTGCTTTTTTTCTGCAAAATCTTTTGCACAAGCTACCCCCGGAGGTTCTGCTGACGGTGGTACAACCGTTGATGGTGGCGGAACTACAAGCACAACACCCCAGCCCTTAGGTGTACAGTTTATGA
>JALYYX010000127.1 GCA_030946075.1 Bacteroidota bacterium
ATTCATGGTGTGGATATTGACACTAATCACTTTCTTGGCAATCATCCCCCGCATGCCTCCATTGAGGCTTGTAATATGCAGAAGAATGAAAATATTGATTTTGAAAAGGTTGAATGGAAAGAAATTCTCCCTAAATCACCTCTGCTACCGGGCTCACAAAATTTGTATGAAATTAAAGATGACAATATTTATACGCATTTAAAATTGCATATTTATCCTGACGGCGGGGTTGCAAGATTAAAAGTGTATGGCGAAGTTTTTAAAGAATGGAGTTTGATTGATGAAAATGAATTGGTAGATCTTGCAGCGGCAGTTAATGGTGGGAAATCTATTGCATGTAACGATATGTTTTTCTCTCACATGGATAACTTAATTATGCCCGGAAGGGGAATTAATATGGGTGATGGCTGGGAAACCAAGCGCAACCGCACCCCCAACAATCGTGATTGGGTAATAGTCAGGCTTGCTCATGAGGGAGTGATTGAAAAAATTTTAATTGATACCTGTCACTTTAAAGGGAATTATCCGGATAGCTGTTTGGTTGAAGGCTGTAACATTTCAAAAAGTGATGAAGAAAAATTAAATACCGGGGAAATAAATTGGACAACAATTCTGCCGCAGGTAAAATTAAGTGCAGACAATGAACATTCTTTTGAAAAAGAAATTGCAAGCAAAGAATCCTTTACCCATGTTCGCTTATCAATTTTTCCTGATGGGGGAATAAGCAGGATGCGATTGTGGGGAAGAATTGTTAAGTAGATAAAGGTAAATAAAGTAGATAAAGTAGATAAAGTAAAGCTTATAATTATAATTCAACAGTATGACGATAGCAGAATTCGATCACCTTACTTCAGAGAAAAAAAAAGAATTGCTTTTGCAATGTTGCGGCTCAAGTACCTGGGCAAAGCGGATGTTAGATATTTTCCCTGTAGAAGATCTTGTGGAATTATTGGAAGGCGCAGAAGAAATATGGTATGATTGTAATGAAAGTGACTGGCGTGAGGCATTTGAGCACCATCCCCAAATTGGCGACATCAATTCGCTCAAAGAAAAATTTGCATCAACAGCAGCATGGGCAGCCGGAGAACAATCAGGAGTTAATCATGCATCAGAAAATATTTTAAATGAATTAGCAGAGGCAAATAAAAATTATAAAGAAAAATTCGGTTACATTTTTATTGTTTGCGCCACAGGAAAATCAGCACAAGAAATGTTATCGCTTATAAAACAACGTTTGAACAATACTGCAGAACAGGAAATTGAAATTGCAATGTCAGAACAAAATAAAATCACTAAGCTAAGGCTGGAAAAATTATTCGGGGTAATTGAAAACTAAAAAAATATAATTGTATGAGCCGCATAACAACACACATTTTAGATACCAGCAAAGGCAGCCCTGCGGCGGGTATCATCATTATTTTATATGGCGGCGAAAATGATGAGTGGACAGAACTGGCAAGAGGAATAACAAATAACGATGGCAGAATTGCAGACCTTTTAAATAAAGAAGACCTGCTGCACTTTGGCATTTATAAAATGCGTTTTGAAACCAAAGACTATTTTGACAAAGATCAGATCAAAACTTTTTATCCTTATGTTGAGATTATTTTTGAAATAACATCAGCCGAACATTATCATATCCCTTTATTGCTAAATCCATTTGGATATTCAACTTACCGGGGTTCATAATAAATTTTGTGTATGAAATTTTCTATCAGCGATTCAGTTAAAAATTCTTTGTTACAGGAATTAAAAACATTCAATCTTGCATTTCAAAAAGCATATCCCGGCGATAAGCCCGAGAGGCAGGCAGTGCATACAGTATATGGAGGCGCTAATCTTTTTAAAAGTGATACTTGTATAAAAATGGGCGACATCGCTTTGCGAAATCTTAAAACATACGCACCTGATTTTACTGTGCTGGCACGGGTTTTAAAATTTAAAGGATATGAAGACCTTCCTCATTCTGAAAAGAAAATAAAAAAACTTATAAAGAAGTTTGATAAGATGAGCGAGCAAGAACGCAAGAAAGTACCCGAATGGCTTGCTCACTCAGTTTACAATAAAATAATTCAAAAATTAAAAACCGAGCCTGTTGAAGATTTTAGAATAGATTTTGAAGATGGATTTGGTAACAGGCCGGATGATGAAGAAGATGCAACAGCCGTTAATGCGGCTAATGAACTTGCTATGGGAATGATGAATAAAACAATTTCTCCTTTCATCGGCATTCGCATAAAACCATTTACTGAAGATTTAAAACATCGTGGCGTACGAACACTGGATATTTTTCTTTCAACATTGCTGGAAAAAACAAATGGACAACTGCCCGATAATTTTGTGGTGATGTTACCTAAGGTGGTAATTCCTGAACAGGTAACAACAATGGTTAAATTATTTGAGATAATTGAAAAAGAAAATAATCTGCAGCCGGGCTCTCTTAAAATGGAAACGATGGTGGAGGCAACACAAATAATTATGGATGAAGATGGCCGCAATCCGCTTATGAAAATAGTAAGAGCAGGCGAAGGAAGATTAATTGCAGCACACTTTGGAACGTACGACTATACTGCATCCTGTGGCATTACCGCCAAATACCAAACAATGGATCATCCTGTTTGCGACTTTGCACATCACATGACGAAAGTTGCTTTGGGAGGTACAGGAATTTTTCTTTCAGATGGCGCTACCAATGTAATGCCTGTAGCTCCTCACCGCGGAAAAGATCTTACAAAACAACAATTAAAAGAGAACGAAGAATCGGTTCATAACGCCTGGCAAATTGGTTATAAGCATACCATGCATTCACTCATAAATGGATTTTACCAGGGTTGGGATCTAAACCCGGCGCAACTTCCCATGCGTTACGCGGCAACGTATAATTTCTTTTTAAGCAGTTACGATGATGCAGTATTTCGTTTAAAAACTTTTGTAGATCGTGCCGCAATATCAACACTTACAGGAGATATTTTTGATGATGCCGCAACGGGACAAGGGTTGCTTAACTTCTTTTTAAAAGCTATGAACTGCGGTGCTATTACAGAAGAAGAAGCTTTGGTTACAGGGCTTACCTTAGATGAAATTCGCAGCCGCTCGTTCTTCAGAATTTTAGAAGGAAGGAGAAAGAGTAAATAAAGTAAAGAGTAAATAAAGTACTAAGAAAATTTTGGGCTGTCAGCATTTGTTTTTAATCAGCATTTGTTCGGGCTATCATTGCAAATCCGGCACAGAGCCAGCGCTGGTCTGTTCACCCTGAGCCTGGCTAAGGGCCTCACCGGGTTCATACCTTTATATTTTTAATCAAAACAACAAATTGCCGGATACTTCCGCAGTCCGTGTATAGTACAATTTTATTGATACTCATGAGAAAGACATACCCCGGCAGTTTTTCTTTTCTTACAA
>JALYYX010000137.1 GCA_030946075.1 Bacteroidota bacterium
CTGATGAAATAGTAAGAGGAAAATACATTACAAAATTTCCGGGCGGCGGATTGGAAAAAGGTGAAGGAACAAGAGATTGTTTAAAAAGAGAATTCATGGAAGAAATGAATTTGAAAGTAGAAATTGGCCACCATATTTATACAACAGATTTTTATCAGCAAAGCGCTTTTAATCCTGAACACCAGATCATCTCCATTTATTATTATGTAAAAGCATTGGAAGAAATTACCGCGCCATTAAGAACAAAAGAATTTGATTTTGATGAACGAGAACTGGCTATCTATGCAACAGAAAATGAAATTGAAACCTTTCGCTTTATTGACTGGGAATCATTTTCAGCAGACAGTGTAACATTACCGATAGATAAATACGTGGTTAACATGCTAAAGGGATATTGCTAAATACAGTCATTAAGTCAATTGGTCATTGGGTTATTAAATACACCACTATTGACTTAATGACCAATGACTATTTTCATCCTGCTGCAGGAATATTTTCAAAATCTTTCCCCTGTCCCATTGCGGCAAGTTTCATCTGATGAGCTTTTTCTTTTCCCAGATATTTTTCAATTCTATTTTCAACAAAATAAATTACAGGCGTTAAAATAATTGCCATGGTAAATTTATAAGCATAATTCACCAAACAAATGGCAAGCACCAATTGCCAACTCCAGTCTTTTCCTAATTTAAAAGCAATAAATAAAACAATAAAGCTGTCGAACAATTGAGAAATAACAGTTGAGCCTGTTGCCCGCAACCAAACTTTTTTCTCTCCAGTTATTTTTTTTATTTTATGAAACACAGTAACGTCAATTATCTGGCTTACTAAAAATGCAACCAGGCTGCCGAAGATGATCCACATTCCCTGCCCGAATATTGAATTAAATGCTGCAGGCATATCAGGCACACCGCTGCTTACACCGCTGCTAACCCAAAAATCTGCAGGAGGAATTTTGATTGCTAAATAAAACATCAAAAATGCATAGCCAATCAATGCCACAGCGATATAAGAAATTCTTTTCACAGCTTTGGGGCCATAATATTCATTTACAATATCCGTCATCACAAATTCCAGCGGCCACAATAAAACCCCGCAGGTTAAATTAAATGCAAGATCTTTTTGCCCAAACAAAGTAAAATGCGATGGACTAATTCCAAAAACTTTTTCAAGAGAAAATATTTTGCCTCCTATGCTTTCGGCTATTAAAGCATTCGCAACAAAAAATGCAGAGAAAATCACAAATAATTTTGTAGGCTTATCTTTTAAAATAGTATGTATCATCTTTCATAATTAAAAAAAGAAATAAAATATTTGTAAGATCAAAAACAAAAAATTAGCAACACCAAGCCACAGCGGAACTACATTAACCTTACCTGCAAGTAAAAAAATAAAATAAAAGATATTCATCAATAAATTAATGATGAGGGCAGAAACACCTAATATAATTATCAGATCTTTAAAAAAAGGAACAGCTATAACTCTGTCACTTGCTGCATTTGCAATTTTTTTTAATTCCATCCACCTAAAAAAAAGAAATAATAAAAAAGAAATATTGCAGATAAAAGTAACTTTTGAAAAGAATCTGAAAAGCCTCATAATTTACCGGGTTATTAAAAATTTTCACAATAATATTTTAAAAAAGAATGGAAACGATAAATGAGTGCTCTCAATTTTTTATAACAAAGCAAAATACCAGTAAATTGCCGCTCATTACCGCAAAAAACTATTCATGAAAATTGATCTTAAAAAATTATTACCGCATTTTATTGCTATTGCTGCTTTTTTTATTATCGCACTGCTTTTTTGCAAACCTGCACTGGAAGGCAAAGTGCTGCAGCAGGGAGATATAGTGAGCGTAAAAGGGATGCAGCAAAATGCAATTGAGTATAAAGAAAAAACGGGCCACATGCCCTTGTGGAATACAAACCTGTTTAGCGGTATGCCCAATTACCAGGTAGCTATTGAGGGGCCAAGCTTATTAGTAAATTTTAATCGCATTCTAACTTTGTGGTTGCCAAAACCTGCAAACTTTTTTTTCCTTGCGTGCATTTGCTTTTATCTTCTTTGCATTGCATTCAGAACTAATCCTTTTGTCGCAATGTTTGGTGCATTTGCATTTGCCTATTCAACATACGATCCTGTAATTATCACTGCGGGGCATGAAACAAAAATGATGGCGATAGCCTATGCACCTGCCTTGCTTGCAGGGCTGGTATGGCTTTACGAAAAAAAATACTGGATAGGAATTGCAATAACAACATTGTTTGCTACAATGGAAATTACCGCCAATCATCCGCAGATAAATTATTATTTTTTAATTGCTGTAGCTTTTATGACGGTAAGCTATCTCATAAAATGGATCAGAAATAAAGAATGGAAACACATGGCAATTGCATTATCATTAGCTTTTGTTGGAGGGTTAATAGGAATTTTTAATGCAGGTGTTACATTTCTTACAACATATGATTATGCAAAATATACCATGCGTGGTGGCAAAACAATCGAGAGCACTGACAAAGGAATTATTCAAAAGAAAACCACAGGACTGGATAATGATTATGCATTTCAATATAGCATAGAAAAAGCAGAAACAGTTACATTGATGATGCCCAATGCTTATGGTGGCAGCAGCTCCCAAACATTTGATGAAAATTCAAATCTTGTAAAACAACTAACAGATAAAAATATTCCTGAAACAAATGCCATGCAACTTGCATCTTCCATACCAAAGTATTGGGGCGGTATTGTTGAAGGTACTGCAGGTCCCGCTTATATTGGCGCATTAACATGTTTGCTTTTCATTATCGGATTAGTATTGTTAAAATCGGAACACAAATGGTGGATAGCAGCAGCGGTAGCACTTACCATAGTAATGGCATGGGGAAAATATTTTCCGGCTTTTAATGATTTTCTTTTTAATACGCTTCCGCTGTATAGCAAGTTCAGAGCGCCTTCTATGGCATTAGTAGTCTCTCAATTGCTTGCTCCTTTGCTTGCAGTGCTTTGCATTCAGCAAATTTTATTTACAGAGAAAACAGAAGAATTTCTTACAAAGAATTTTAAAAAGATATTATATGCTCTTGGTGGCGTTATCGTTTTTATTGGTATTATTTATTTAATGAATGATTATTCGTCTCCGATTGATAAAGAAATAATTGCAGCATACAACAATCCGCAGGGCGGCAACACTATCGGTCACACAATTGTGAGTGCTTTGATGGCTGACAGGAAGGAAATGTTCAGCAGCGATCTTTTACGGGTACTTGTATTTGCTGTTTTGTTGACAGCACTTTTATACCTCCGCAAAAGAAAAATCATATCATCACTGCTCGCAATAATTATTTTAATTATTATTAGCACAGGAGATCTTTTTATAATAGGGAAAAAATATTTAAGTGATGAAGTGTATGTTGACAGCGATACCTACACAGAGGCAAACTTTCAAAAAACGCAGGCAGATGAAAAAATTTTACAGGATAAAGATCCGCATTACCGTGTTTATAATTTAGCGCAGGATCGTTTCAATGAATCCAGAACATCTTATTATCATCGGTCGGTCGGCGGTTATCACCCTGCCAAACTCAGGCTTTATCAGGACATAATTGAAACACAGATTTCAAAAATGAATATGAATGTTTTAAATATGCTTGATACAAAATATTTTTTAATTCCCGATCAAAAAGGGGGTGGTGCAGTTAATGTTCAAAAAAATGACAGCGCCCTTGGTGCGGTATGGTTTGTAAAACAAATTAAAACAGTTAATGGCCCGGTAGATGAAATAAAAGCCCTGGATAATTTTAATCCATTGCAAACAGCATTTATTGATAAAAGCCAGGATGCTGCAATAACACAACCTTCATTTGATTCGGCTGCAAAAATTAAACTAACAAAATATACAAACGATGAAATAGAATATGAGAGTGATGCAAAATCAAATCAGTTTGCCATATTTAGCGAAATATTTTATGCAGCTGGATGGAATGCGTACATCGATAATAACAAAACAAAATATTATAAAGTAGATTATTTATTACGAGGCATGCCTGTTCCGGCAGGGCATCACGTTATCACATTTAAGTTTGAGCCCTCCTCATATAAAACAGGTTATACATTGGCAACCATGGGAAATATTTTGTTGTATATTTTTCTTATTGGCGGTATTTACATGAGTGTTCGTAAAAAAGAATTACGCTATCCTTTTGCTAAATCATTATAAATTTAAGATCGAAGGTGTCAGGCCATTTAAAATGGCCAGACACCTGAACACTAACAAAAATTCCACATGGATTTATCCATCATAATCATTAATTATAAATCAGCGGGGCATGTGCTCAATTGTGTTGAGAGTATTTATAAAGAAACGCAAGAGATCGGTTTTGAAATAATTGTGGTTGATAATGATTCTGCAGATGATAGCGAAGCAAAAATTATGTCAGCATTTCCAAATGTAACATGGCTGCAAACAGGCTACAATGCAGGGTTTGCAAGAGCCAATAATGCAGGAATAAGAATTTCAAAAGGAGAATTCATTTTAATTCTGAATGCTGATACAATTATAACAGACCACGCTCTTGATAAAACAATTAATTTATTTAAAAACAAAACAGATGCCGTTGGATGCGGTGTTCAGTTATTAAATCCGGATGGCACTCACCAAATCTCCGGCGCATATTTTAAGAAGGGGGGATTAAACGTTTTACTGCCGCTCCCCTATTTGGGAAATCTTGTAAGATTTCTTGGGTATAAATTAAAAACAAAAATTCCGAGTGTGAAAGAAGTTGTTGCAGTGCAGGAAGTAGATTGGATAGTTGGGGCATTCATTATGGTAAAAAAAGATGCTGTACAAAGATCAGGAAGGTTTGATGAAGATTTTTTTATGTATGCCGAAGAGATTGAATGGTGCAGCAGGCTGAAAAGGCAGGGTAAACTTTATTTATTTGAAGAACCAAAAGTAATTCACCTGGGAGGTGGTGCCAGCAGTGATTATTACAACACTGATAACGATAACAGCAAAAATTTATGGAGCAAAAAAGCAAGGCAAATAATTGTTTCAATATTATTGAGGATAAGAAAACAATATGGCATTTTTTCTTACCTGCTCATTTGTTTTTTTTATATAATAGAAATTCCTGCTTTTATAATTTGCCTGCTGGTAGAAAAAATATTTAAAGGAAAGCATGCAAAATATTCATGGCAAAATGTTTCAGGCTATATCACTAACATTGGTTATTTATTAAAATATTTTTTTAAAATTCTTATAAATAAACCATTTTTTTATAAGATTTATTGATCTGTAAAATGCAATTATCCATCATCATAATTAATTACAATACTTTTCA
>JALYYX010000149.1 GCA_030946075.1 Bacteroidota bacterium
ATCTGATTGGGTTAGCGGGCCTACAGGGCAATATGTTCATGCAGATCAGCACATAGTTAAATGGTATGCTACTAATGAAGTGCTGATAGGTTCTGATGGTGGAATTTTTTATTCCGCCGATCAGGGAACAACTTTTGAAGATAGAAACACCGGTATTAGAATAAAACAATTTTTTTCCTGCGATTATCATCCTACTTTAACCGATTATTTTTTAGCCGGTGCCCAGGATAATGGCTGCCATCAATTTACAACACCGGGATTAAATACTACAACTGAAATAACTGGTGGCGATGGAGCATTTGTACATATTGATCAGAATGAACCTACCTATCAATTTGGAGCATATGTTCGCAATAGATACCGAAGAACAATTAATAATTGGGCTAGCTATAATTCAATAAATTTTTTTAAAGGTACTTCCGGAAGTGGCTCAGACTTTGGTTCATTCATCAACCCTACGGATTATGATAATACAGCCAATATAATGTATTGTGGTTCTGATGCAGGAGAATTTTTTAGGTGGACAACTGCACAAACAACTGCCGCAGGGAATTATTATAATTCCGATGGATTTCCGGCGGGTGCTAATATACTTACGGTAAGTAACTTAACAGGAACTGTAAGTGCAGTAACGGTTTCACCCACTACATCTAACAGAATTTTTGTAGGAACAACTTCAGGAAAAGTGATGAAGATAGATAATGCAAATACTTTTGCAACTGGTAGTGCTGGAGCAAGTATTACAGGAGCATCTTTTCCGGCAGGAACAGTTTCATGCATTTCAGCCGGAACAGATGATAATAATCTGGTAGCGTGCTTTTCAAATTATGGGGTAACAAATATTTGGGTATCAGCTAATGGAGGTACTACATGGACGGGCATTGATGGAAACTTGCCGGATATGCCGGTAAGATGGGCCATCTTTGATCCTACATCTACAAATTCTAAAATATGGATAGCAACAGAAACAGGTGTTTGGAGTACATCAGCAATTAATGGAGCTTCAACAGTATGGGCTGCAAGCTCAGGGTTTCCGACAGTTCGTACAGATATGCTAAAGTACAGAGCATCTGATCAAACGCTTATTGCTGCAACTCATGGCCGAGGCCTTTGGACTGAATCTTTCGCTTCAGTATTACCATTAAATAACTTTGTTTTAAAAGGAAAATGGAAAACAAACGAAACTGTGGAACTATCATGGGATTATTCCAATTCTATTTCCGCTTCATATTTTGAAGTTGAATCTTCCAATAACGGAAATACTTTTAGCAAAGTTGGCTCTTCTCAAACCAATACAACGTTTATTGATCAGCCTTCTTTTGCAAATATTTATTACAGAATAAAAAGTAAAAATGCTTTCGGGAATATTTATTATTCCAATGTTATTTATCTGCAAAAAGGAATAGATATTAAAGATATTACTGAAGTAAAAATATTTCCTAACCCTGTAAAAACTGAAATAAAAATTTCCTTTTCTGCATCCGGAAATGGAAAAGCCCAATATCAAATTACAGGAATTAACGGGCAGCTTTATTTAAAAAAAGAAGAACAGATTTCTTATACGGGAGATTATATCCGTGAATGGAATGTTCAAAATCTTAAACCTGGAACTTATATGTTCGCAATTTTATATAATGATAAAAAAGTAACAAAGAAATTTTCTAAACAATAAGAAGTTATTTTTTAAACTAAAAACCCGAAGGCGATTGTCTCCGGGTTTTTTTATAAAATATTCTTTCCCTTATCTGAGCTTTTGAATGTAATCATTATTCATAAATTGTTTTTGAACATCCATCAAATCTCTTCGGATGCTTGCATCAGCTTTTTTTCCTTCCATCTCTAAAACAAACCCGCCGACTAAGTTTTCATTAACTACAGTTTCCAATTCAATATTCTTTATTCCTTCAGAAGATTTTATTTTATTTATGAAAGTATTCTTCATCTCAGCACTTAATTCAACAGCCGTGGTAAGTTTAGCTTTATGAATCCCTTTTACAATATTGTATTGATCAATAAAAGCTGATATAATTTCAGGCAGATTAGATTCCCTGCTTTTTGTACCCAACAGTTTAATGAATGAAGCTGTTAGTACATTTATCTTACCTGCGGTAACGGATTCAATTATCTGATTTTTTTTATCTTCTTTAATGATGGGGCTTTTTAAAATATTAGCAAACTCACGATTGGTTTTGCAAATATTATCCAGCAATTGCATGTCATCATAAACAAATTCGAGCTTATTCTGTTCCTGTGCAAGGTCTAGTAAGCTTTTGGCGTATCGTATTGCTAAACGTGGGTTCTGCATTTCTTAATTCAGTTTTACATTTTCAGCAAGTTCTTTAATATATTTTTCCTGCTCCTGTTTGTTACTTAATTCCCTACGTAATATTTTTTCACTTACTTCTACAACTAAAGTTCCTACCTGGTTTTTAAGATCAGTTAGGGCAGCCATTTTTTGCTGTTCAATTACTGATTGTGCATCTGCAATAATTTTATTGGTTTCAACTTTAGCCTGCTCTTTTGCCTCATTAATAATTTTATCTTTTGTTTCTTTTGCTTCCTTAAGCATTTGTGCTCTTTCTTCACGTGCCTTTACAAGCAAAGCTTCGTTCTCACTTTTCATTTGTGACATTTCAATCTTTATTTTTTCTGCTGTTGCCAAAGAATCTGCAATGCCTTTTTCACGCTGGTTCATTGAATTAAGAATTGGCTTCCATGCATATTTTTTGAGAATAAAAAATACAATAAGAAAAGCGAGTAATGTCCAGATTATTAAACCAAAAGCGGGAGTAAGTAACTGCATGTTTAAAAAGTTTAGAACGTTTAGAGGTTTAGAATGTTTAGTTTCAAAACCAATTTTTTTCTTTGTTGAATAATGCTATAAAAGTACAAGTGAGTGACACAACGATGATGCCATGAAAAACTTCTGCCTGCTACCAAAATAAAAAAACTCAATTGTAAAGAACTTTAAAAAAATACTACACTCTCCGCCCTGTGCTTTGAGTGCAGTAATGTGTTTTACACAAACATTGCCAGGATACCTACGATAACCGCAAAAAGGGCAACCCCCTCAACCAAAGCGGCAGTAAGGATCATGTTGGCACGAATGTCGTTTGATGCTTCAGGCTG
>JALYYX010000232.1 GCA_030946075.1 Bacteroidota bacterium
CTTCCATAACTGCAACGCAGCTATTGGTTGTTCCTAGGTCTATTCCTATTATTTTTCCCATGATTAATAATTTTATTATTGATTGTCAATGATTGTGCCATGGGAGATTTAAGTGAAAAAATGGCAGAAAGAAATGTTGTCTGAACCATGATTTTTACGATTACAGGATTAATAGGATTATTGCACTTGCAAAAATTGAATTTTTTCTTTTCTCTGTAAACCTTTAATCTACCAAATGATGGTTCAGAAATTATATCTCGTGACTCTCTACTCTTTCTTTAAATGTAAAATGTTTTTGAGAAAGAAAACTAAAGGTTACCAAAATGCATGTGGTAAAAATTCTCGCTATAGTGGGATAAAAATTCATATACTCTACCAAGGTTTTCAGGAAAGCATAATTCAACAGAAGGTTGGCAGCAACAATTAGTAAATACCGGAAAAGCTGAACTTTTCCTCTTAATTGGGATTTATTGAATACAATATATTTAGACAACAAAAATCCTAACGGAAAACTTACAACAAATGCCATCCAGAGTGCTGCAATATGTGGTTTAAATGCAATGAAACCTAAATCGAGAATTTGTTTGTGAAGAATAAAATTGTAGCTGATGTAGTAAATAAAAATATCCAGCATCATATTACTTCCTCCGCATACTGCATACCTGAAAGTTTGCTCGGGCATCAAACTTTTAAAAGGAGGGTAAAAAAAATGTATTAATTGTATTATTTTTTTTTTCAAAAGAAGATAAAATATAAAATGAGCTTTTATAAATAAATTTAAAATGTGTACCGGAAACCAATTCCTCCCCAGTTACCTCCAAATCCATGATTTTTAAAATTCCCGAATTCAACAGATGGCTGCCAGTCAAAAGAAATATCAAGAGGAACAGAACCAATTTTATAATCCAATCCTAAAACCGCATCAATACCTAAAGCCGTGCCACTACCATTGTTGGCATTATAAAAGGCAAGGTGTGCACCGGGACCAACATACCATTTTAATGCACCTGCATTATTGATGTTACCATAAATTTCATATAGACCTGTAACCCTTGCTCCGTAACTTAAAAAATATCCAAGGCCTTCCAAAGCATTTTTGCTGGTGACAAAATGTTTTAATGTAACGCCTGTAGGATAAAACTTAATTCCCAATGCAGTATTATAATCGGCACCCACATCATTAGTTTGTGCTTTTACACAGGTTGTAATAAGCAAAAAATAAACAAACGATAACAGCAATAATTTTTTTATAAACATTTTGATTAATAGTTAAAACTTTGGCTAAAATAAATTAGTAAAGAAAAATAGATTGATATGTTTTGTTAATTATACATTTCCTGCTGCAATAGTTTTATTCTTTCATCTGCAAGATATTCATCATAAGTGTATAACCGGTCTATCAATCCTTTCGGTGTTATTTCAATGATTCGGTTTGCGACAGTTTGCATAAACTGGTGATCATGCGTAGTTAATAAAACAATGCCCGGAAAATTTATCATACCATCATTAAAAGCTGTGATGCTTTCCAGATCAAGATGGTTGGTTGGCTCATCAAGTATTACAACGTTGGGGTTTTGCAGCATCATTTTACTTACCATGCAGCGCACTTTTTCGCCTCCGCTCAGCACATTTGTTTTCTTCATTATCTCATCACCGCTAAATAACATCTTACCCAAAAATCCTCTTAAAAAATCTTCATCAACATCTTTTGTATTAGGTGGAACAAATTGCCGTAGCCAATCCATTAAAGTGAGTGAGCCGGTAAAAAATTCTGTATTATCGTTAGGAAGATATGCAGTAGTGATGGTAGTTCCCCATTCGTACTTTCCGCTATCAGCCTGCATCTTACCATTTATTATTTCCATAAAAGATGTTAGCGCAACAGGGTCCCGGCTTAAAAAAGCGATCTTCTGCCCTTTCACAATATCAAAAGAAATATTATTGAATAATATTCTGCCATCAATTTTTTTGGTAAGCTTTTCAACATTTAAAATTTGATTTCCCGGATCTCTTTCAGGCTTAAAAATAATGCCCGGATATTTTCTGTTGGATGGAGTAATATCTTCAAAAACCAATTTGTCCAAAGCTTTTTTTCTTGATGTTGCCTGTTTGCTTTTTGAAGCATTGGCGCTAAACCGTGCAATAAAATCAAGCAGGTCTTTTTTCTTTTCTTCCTGCTTTTTATTTTTATCAGTTGCCTGCCTTGCTGCAAGTTGACTGCTCTCGTACCAAAAAGTATAATTGCCTGTGTAGATTTTTATTTTCTTTTTATCAACGTCAGCAACATGCGTACAAACTGCATCTAAAAAATGTCGATCATGACTCACCACCAAAACTATATTTTGATAATCGGCTAAAAAATTTTCCAGCCACGAAATAGTTTCAACATCTAAATTATTTGTAGGCTCATCCAATAATAAAATATCAGGGTTGCCAAATAATGCCTGGGCAAGCAACACCCGCACTTTTACATTGGCTGCAATATCTTTCATTAAAGTTTGATGCAGATCATCTTTTACCCCTAATTCACTTAACAATGTTCCTGCATCGCTTTCAGCAGTGTATCCACCCATTTCACCAAATTCTTCTTCAAGATGGGCAGCCTTCATTCCGTCATCTTCACTAAAATCTTCTTTTAAATAAATGGTATCTTTTTCAATTCTAATATCCCACATTTTTTTGTGGCCCATTAATACAGTATCCAAAACTGATGTCTCATCAAACTCAAACTGGTCCTGCCTTAACACAGCCATGCGTTCACCAGGTGAAATGGAAACTGTTCCTTTATTGGGTTCTATCTCTCCGCTGATTATTTTTAAAAATGTAGACTTGCCTGCGCCGTTAGCACCAATGATACCATAACAGTTTCCTTTGGTAAAACCAAGATTTACTTCATCAAACAAAACCCTTTTACCATATGCAAGGGTTACATTATTTACACTGATCATTAATGCCTTTTTTTAGAGGCGCAAAGGTAAGGATTGTGAACCGAGAATGGAGAATTGAAAATGAAGAATTGATTAACTTATTTTTGCTTCATGTCTCTAATAAAAAGTATACAGGAAACGGCAGCCGGAAGTCTTACGTATTTGTATGAACAAATTTTTTCAGAAAAAGATTTTCAGGTTAACCAAACCAAGCCTGAATTTGAAGGTGATTATACGGTTGTATTATTTTCTCTTGTAAAAAAATTAAAAATGTCTCCTGAAATTTTAGGAAATGAATTGGGAGAACATCTTGTAAAAAATAATGCCGATATTTTTTCTAAATACAATGTTATAAAGGGATTTTTAAATGTTAGCATCGCTGATAAATATTTAAATGATATTCTGCAAAAAAATTATAATGACGTATGCTTTGGCAAACATGAAATGAATGGCAAAAAGATAATGGTTGAATATTCTTCTCCCAATACCAATAAGCCATTGCACCTTGGGCATTTAAGAAATAATTTTTTGGGCTGGAGTGTTGCTGAAATACTAAAAGCAAATGGGTACGATGTTATTAAATCATGCATTGTAAATGACAGGGGCATTCATATTTGCAAAAGCATGATTGCCTGGCAAAAGTTTGCAAATGGCGCAACGCCACAATCAACCAATACAAAAGGCGATCATTTTGTTGGCGATTATTATGTAAAGTTCAATGATGAATATAAAAGAGAAGTTGATGAGCTAAGAGAAAAAGGAGTTGAAAGGGAAAAAGCAGAAAAAGAAGCTCCGGTAATGCAACAAACGCAACAAATGCTGCTGGATTGGGAGAATCATAAACCTGACGTAATAGACCTGTGGAAGAAAATGAATGGCTGGGTGTATGAAGGTTTTGATGTTACGTACAAACGCATCGGCAGCGACTTTGACAAGATGTATTATGAAAGCAATACTTATCTTTTAGGAAAAGATTTTGTGCACGATGGATTGCAAAAAGGAATTTTATTTAAGAAAGAAGATGGGAGTGTTTGGATAGACCTTAGTGAATATAACCTGGATGAAAAACTTTTATTAAGAAGTGATGGCACCTCCGTTTATATGACGCAGGATATTGGATTGGCAAAACAAAAATTTGAAGAATACCATCCTGATAAAAGTATTTATGTAATTGGTGATGAGCAAAACCACCACATGAAAGTTTTAAAAGCGGTTTGTAAAAAACTGGGGATGCCTTTCGCTGATGGTATTTATCATTTGAGTTATGGCATGGTAGAATTGCCTTCAGGAAAAATGAAGAGCCGTGAAGGAACTGTTGTTGATGCTGATGAGCTTGTTGATGAAATGATCTCTACCGCAAAACAACACACTGAAGAGTTAGGAAAAGTAAAAGACTTTAATGAACACGAATTACATGAATTATACGAAACGTTAGGATTAGGAGCGATGAAATTTTATTTGATGAGGGTTGAACCAAAAAAGAGAATGGTGTTTAATCCTGAAGAGAGCATAGATTTTCATGGATATACCGGACCGTTTGTGCAATACACGTATGCAAGGATACAATCGGTGTTGAGGAAAGTTGGTGAGCAGTCGACAGTCGACAGTCGACAGTCGACAGAATTACTTCCTCTCGAAAGAGAATTAATTCTTGAGATGGAACAATATTCTTCCATCATTGCAGAAGCTGCTGCAGAATTAAATCCATCAGTAATTGCGAACTATGTTTTTCATCTTGCCAAAACATTCAATTCATTTTATACAGAGCATTCCATTGCCAATGCAGAAAGCATTGAGAAAAAACAATTGCGTTTACACATTGCAACCATGACTGCAAACATTATTAAAAGCGGAATGCAGTTGATGGGAATTAAAGTACCTGAGAGAATGTAATATTTAGTTTACATCATTCCTTCCTGAAGAGGTGCAGATTGCCGCTTTCGTATAAATGGTTGTTTGCGTAAATAAGTTAAACTTCTCCATAGCCATTCAAACGGGCCAAACAAAAAATATCGTAACCAGATAGTGCTGAATATTATTTGGAAGACCCATATGCCCAGCACTACATAATATATTTGGTATCGCTGAAATTGTCCGAACCAGCCCATGCCATAAAAAATAATTGAGGTAATGATTGACTGCATTAAATAATTGGTAAATGCCATTTGACCTACCGGCGCAAAAATGTGTAAGATTTTTCTAAAAGGAATTATTTTGTATAAAAGGATAAGCAGACTTAAATATCCCATAGTTTGAAACAACCTTCTTATTTGGTAATAACTAATATTCCATTTTTGAGTAAGGACAACCACGTCAAACCTATTACCATACTCACTTTTAAGCAGAATATAATTCAGATAAACACCCACCCCTATTCCAATTATTGTAACAGCCACATAAAGTGCCGTAGATCTTTTGCCTTCAAGAAATCCTGATTTTAAAAGTGCAATACCAAGAAAGAAAAACATAAGCATATCCCACCATCCGTTATAAAAAAATACACTTTCAATCATCATATTTATGTCGCGATAATACTTTACCATGCTTACATAACTATGCCTTTTTTCCTGAACTTTCTTTGTTTCACTCATCGCTTTCTTCATCATACCGGCACTTGTATTCTCTTCTTTAAAGCCCTGCCATTTTTTTAAATCACCCTGTTGTTCCTCAGTTAGCTTTTGCTTTTTGGTTTCAAGATTTTCTGCAAGCTGTCCTTTTGTGATCACATCTTTAGTATCATACAACATCCTGTTTTCTCTGTAAGTACCTAATACTAATAGAAACAAAACTCCCCATAACAGTTTCTTCGTATTCCAATTTCTAAAGGGAAATAACAGCAACCCAAGAAGTGCATAAGGATAAAGAATATCACCCGGCCATAAAAAAAGGAAAGCATTAATTAATCCAAAAGCCAACAGCCATAACATCCGGCGGTAAAATATATCAGCCGGCTCTATCCCTGATTTTTGTTTTTGTAAACGGCTTAATAAAAGTATAGTTCCTGCTCCAAACAAAATTGAAAACAAACCACGCATAGTTCCTTCAAAAAAACCTCTTTCCACTACCCACGCATAAAAATTCAACCCTTTAAGAGGTTGATTTAAATTCATGAATTCATAAAAGAAATGTGGCTGCCCCTGCGCCATACTGTTCATTAATAAAATACCAAGCAATGCAATACCTCTGGTACAGTCCAAAAAAAGAATGCGTTCTTTTTTATTAAGCGGAGATAAAATATCTGATGTAGAAATTTCCCCGGCACTTGTTGATGTAGCTGCCATGCAGTTTAGTTTTAGAAAGGGAAGATATAAATAATTTTAAAAGAAATGCAAATGAGTATAATAGTTAATCGTTAACCTCTGCGATTATTTTATCTTTTGTTATCCGGATTATATGTATCTTGTTATCACCTTCTCTTAATCACCTACCGTTAACTTGGTTTTGAATCACACCTCTTTTGTAAGCATTTTTTTATTTTTTTAAAACTAAAACACACAATTATGAGAAAAATTACCGTAAACATTTTAGGCATTCTTTTGTTATCAATCCTTTCCATTAGTTCTTTTTCGCAGAAGAAAGCAAAGGAAAAAACAATGACCTGGACCACAACCTCACCTGCTGCAAAAAAATTAGCGGAAAGTGGCGCCAACCATTTAATGAATGCAGAATTTGCATTAGCCTATCAGGATTTAATGGCCGCTGTAAAACTTGATCCCAATTTTACTGTACCGCTTGTATTCCTTGCCAATTTAACTAAGGGATCAACTCAAAAAACCTTTGCACAGCGTGCAATAAAAAGTTCAAAAACTAAAACTGCCGGTGAAAAATTATTTGCAACTCTTACTGATGAAAACGGCACTCAGGAAAGCAGAAGAGAAATATGGGCTAAGCTTCATACAATGTTTCCTGATGGAGGAATGATAGGACATTTTTATGTTATAACACGAGCCACGCCTGATGAGCAATTTGCAGCAGCACAGGATTATATGAAAAAATTTCCTGATAATGCCAGCATGTATAATAACATTGCCTATTATTATTTGCAAAATAAAAAAGACAACGCGATGGCAAAACAATATTTTGAAAAATATATTGCTAAATATCCTGAAGGATATAATCCCTATGATTCAATGGGAGAATTTTATCTACTTACCGGCGATATGGAAAACGCAAAAAAATATTATTCCATGTCATTGGAAAAATATCCATATAATAATTCTTCACTAAATGCATTAGAGAAAATGGCAGAGGATAAAAAGAAAATGGAGGCAAATAAATAATAATTAACCTTATAATTAAAATTAAAGTCCTGATTTTTTTTAAGTCAGGATTTTTTGTTTGTCTTTAACAGAGCGATAGAAATAAAAATGCCCTGAGCTGCACGTTTGCACAACTCAGGGCGTAATTTTTTTTATACAGCAGCTTCCATAGCGGTTGCAGGCGCACCCATTGCAGCACTCTCGTTAACTTCATAACAAGTATTCTTGCTTACGCTGCCCACATTATCATCAAGAAATTTTTGAACATCATTTACCGATGGAGCTTCCCATACACAAGTGCCGGCCTTCATATCAGTTGAAGGGAAAACACTGTGTAACTTAAAACCGGAAGGCAACATAGAACCAATGTCTTTTGCAGCTCCCCAAAATTTTTCTGAATCCTGAATGTCGTGATGAGCAATAACTAACATAGTAATTGATTTAAAAGTGAAAAATAAATGCAGGTGAAATTCTTAGAAATGATGGCTAATGGTGCAATTCATTGGTAAACCAAGATAAGTAAATAATTGATACGAATTATAATTTATAAAAAATTTTTTTTGATTGTGAAGATGGTTTAATTAAAAATGTGTTATTAGCTCGTGCTATTTAAAGATTTGAAAAGAATGGTTTCTCCATTGAACTTTTATGGGAAAACTTACAGCATATTTGTTATCGTATATTAATATATGAATAGAGTTAAGATTCTCTCAGTACTTCTTTTACCAGCTATTCTTTTTGCCCAAAAAAATAATCAATCCATAGTTGGTGTAAAACTTCATTACGGATCAATTTTCATCCATACTCCTTCTGTAAAGAATGTTGCAGGTTCAAAGCCGTTTGGTACTGAGCTCGAGTTTTCCAGGCAACCTACAGACACTTTATCATTTAATAAATGCAACTGCTTTCCGCGTAATGGGGTAGCATTTTCTTATTTTAATTTTGATACCCACATTTTAGGACATGGTTTTATGCTTTCTTATTTTCTTGAGCCATCTTATAAATTGAATAAAAATTTACTACTTAATGTAAGAGGCGCTGCAGGCCTCGGATATTTCAGTAATCCTTATAATGCTATAAAAAATCCTGAAAATAAAAGTTATACTACACACATCAATCCTTATTTGCAGGCAGGCATCGGAATCGGTTATAATTTAAATAAAAAATTAAGGCTGTTACTTATGGGAAGCTTTCAGCATTTTAGTAATGGTGCATACAAGGAACCAAACCGCGGAGTTAACTGGATAACCGGTTCAATAGGCATGCTGTACTTTTCTCAAAATACTTTGCTACCAAGCTATGCCCACATTCCCCGAAAATCTATAATAAACAAAAAAATAAATGTTGATGCAGGAATTTTATTTGTGCCACAGCAAGGATATAACAGTAAAATAATGGCACAAAGCAAATTAATAGCAGGCGCTTTTATTCAGGCCACAAAACAATATGGAAGAATATCTGCATTTACCGCAGGTATTGAAGCATATTACAATAAAATTAAAAAGCAAACTGCTGAAGAATCGAAATGGATTGCAGGCATACATGCAGGGCACGCATTTTTATTTGGCAGAGTCACCTTTAGTCAGCAATTAGGATATAACATTTATAATCAAACGGCAGGTACCACGGATAAGTTTTATTTGAGATATGGCTTATTATATCGAATCACTAATCATTTAATAGCCGGTATAAATTTGAAAGCACATGCTGATAATGCTGATTTTACTGACTTTAGAATAATGTATCGTTTTTAAGAATTGTTAGATTAAAAGAGCTACTGCGAAATTAATTTTAGTCCTCATCAACTTTTTATTAAAATTAAACACCATCTTCAAAGGTGATTATAACATTCCCTGTTTTGGTACCGGTTGCAACATAATTGTATGCCTCAGCAATATACTCCAGGGGATACTTTCGGTCTATAACCGGTTTAAACTTTTCTTTTTCAAGAAGATCCCTGATAAAAAGTAAACTCTTCTTAGTATCGGTAGGGATCCAAAGCTTCACTTTCTTGTCACCCGTTATCGCTGTTATAAGAGCCAAAAAAAGATTCTCTATTCCATCTGCTGATGTATAAACACCACCGGGCTGTAATAATGGTTTGCATTTAGCAAAGGAACTTTTGCCAACTGCATCAAAAACGAAATCATATTTTTCATCATCTTTTGTAAAGTCTTCTTTTGTATAATCAATTATTTTATCGGCTCCTAAACCTTTTACCAGTTCTATATTTTTTGTATCACAAACTGCAGTAATATTTGCTCCAAAATATTTTAGCAATTGCACAAGCGCTGAACCTATAGCACCGGTTGCACCATTAACCAGAACTTTTTGCCCAACTTTGAATTTTACTTTTCTAACAGCATTATAGGCATAATGTGCACCTTCAGCGCTGGCCGCAGCCTGTTCATAAGTTATATTGTCTGGTATTGTTGCCAACGCTTTATCTTCTGCTATTGTAATGTATTGTGCATGCGTTCCTCTTTTAAATCCCCAAACCCTGTCACCAATTTTAAAAGTAGTTTCGGTTTTACCAACTGACTCGATCTGGCCTGCAAAGTCTACCCCTGTAATTGGAGTTTTGGGATTAAATAAACCATAGAACACTCTTAATAGCAATGGCTCTCCCAAAAGTATTCCCAAATCAGTTCTGTTTACTGTTGTTGCAAGTACTTTTATCAATACTTCATTATCATTAGGGGTTGGTTTTTCAACCTCCATGATATTTAAAACATCGGGTGAACCATATTTAGTACGTACTGCAGCTTTCATTGTTGTTTTGGAATAAATGCAAGCTAATGATAATTTAAATTATTAGTCCTGTGAGTTCAACATCTGTTTATAAGTCCTCGTTGCAAACCAGGACTCTTTCCTTAGCCGTATCTCTACTCATAGCTATGAGCAGAGCAGGACACGGCGCTGTTAACTGTTTGCTCAGCCGTGTCCCGCCACACACAAGGCTCTTAGGGAGACACGGAAGGGGAAGAAATCTTTTTCTAAGATTAATTCATAGGAGGACTAGTTGAGGCTTATAGTGAGGGCTTTAATTCTTAGAGTGGTTAATGAAAATATTGTACATTTAAAAAAACTTCTAATCATGAATCTTGTATCAAAAAATTTGGTTCCATACCTGTTTCTTTTGATTTTGATATTAGGAAGTAATATTAATGCTAATGCTCAAAAATATAAAGTTGGGCAGCGTGTAGAGGTGGACATAAATGGTAATGGCCAATGGGTGAAGGCTACCATTAAAGAAGCCAATTTCAATCCTTATATCAACGGAGATTATCTTGTACGGCTTGACGCACCTGATGCAATAGGAGGAATAGAATACACTTTTACAAGTGCTCATTTTAACCAGATACGCTTGCCTGGAAATAAAACAAATTCTATAACTTCCAATTGTATCTTTGGTCCGCCACCAGGAACCTTCACAAATAATTCGTCAGCCTCAAATCCATTATTTAAAAAAATTTTTTATGATAAGGTAAACACGGTTGCTAATGGAACAATAAATGCGCCTATAAGGATTGGAATTACTTATCTTTCTTTTGATGTATCTAAGCCATACAGAAATGATGTTTCAACAAAATCAGTTCCACTAAACGGAATTATTTATCCTGCTACTATAAAATATATTATCTGTGAAGATTATAATCCGGGTATTAAAAGAAAGATGGTAGAAACACAATTCGAATTCTTTATTGACAGATTTGGAAAATGGAATGGGGCGCCAAAAGGATATGAGGATAAAATCACTATTTTAGAATAGCTGTCAATTATAAAGTCTTTCCTTAGCCGTGTCTCTGCTCATAAACCTTTTGCCATTGGTCACAAGACTAGACTAGGTAATGGCGCAAGCGTCCGCTTGTGCTACAAAAAGAACATCAATAAATTAAGAGTTAACCTATCTGTCTTTTTACTTTTGTAAAATGTATAATTATGAACGCAAAATTTACAAAGGTTTTAGTTTCGTTATAAGGCACAAGCGGACGCTTGCGCCATGAATTTTTTTTTATTTGAAAGAGAAATGAAAGAAGCTTGCGCCAAAATTGGGGCTCTCACGGATTGCAAGTGGAACACCTACGATGGCTAAAATCACACATTTTGGTTTGATATTTTTGGATTGAAATAATTGCAAAAATTTTTTCATGGTTATAAAATACATATGGACCGATGCACCATAAAATTATTTTTAATAAAATGTTGTTTAATTTAATGGAAGAAAATAATAAAGCCGGGCTAAGTGCCCGGCTCTAATATATAAAGTGAGTTATTGTATTAAGAAGGAAGCAATACACTATTTACCACGTGTATAACACCATTACTTTGAAAAACATTTGCTATTGTTACCATAGCTGTTCCGCCTTTTTCATCAGTGATCATTATTCCACCATTCATTTTAGAAAGCATAAGCTTATGACCTGAAAGGGTAGTAAGTGTTCTTTTGCCAGCTTTTATCATGTCCATAAGATCTGCAGCACTTAATCTTCCTGCAACAACGTGCGAAGTAAGAATGTGTACAAGTGTTTTCTTATTTTCGGGCTTTACCAAAGTTGCTACTGTGCCTGCAGGTAATTTATCAAAGGCAGCATTTGTAGGAGCAAAAACTGTAAAGGGTCCTGCGCTACTTAAAGTTTCTACCAAACCTGCAGCTTTTACAGCAGCTACAAGTGTTGTGTGGTCAGCAGAATTAACTGCGTTTTCTACTATATTTTTTGTAGAATACATTTCTGCACCGCCTACCATTACTGTTTTGTTTGGATCACCTGCCATCATTTTTGATGATGAACAATCAGCGAACATTACTGAAGTTGCAACTAATGCAATAATTGAAAAAATTTTCATAAAAATGTTTTTAGTACGTTTTAATTATTTGTTTGTTTAATACATATACGTGTGTTTTTAAAAAACAGATTTTTGACGGGATTTTTTTTAAAAATAACTCTTAATGTATTTAGTATCCCACCGCTGGCGCAAGTATGCGGCAATGGTTTTGTGCATAGCGTACTTGTGCCTTGAA
>JALYYX010000406.1 GCA_030946075.1 Bacteroidota bacterium
CTTTTATCTGCGACATTATTGATTACCTGCCCAAAGGAAAGCTTGCACACAAATACAAAAATGAATTGCACGCCAACGAAGTTGCCATTCTTCCTTATTACATCAGCAACTTAAATATTGAATACACTTACAAACAAAAGATGGGTGCGTATGCGGAGTTTGATAATTTATGCTTTGTTGATACACTTGATAACACAGGCTTTCATTGGGTTGGCAAGCAGGGAGATCTGTTTGGTGTGAGTGCAGAAAATGCACAACGAATTAAAAGGCAGAATGAAAGAAAGATAAGTGTGGTGATTGGCAACCCGCCTTACAATGCAAACCAGGCAAATGAAAATGACAACAATAAAAACAGGGAATATTGGGGAGATAATAAAAAGAAAACAGGCGGAATTGATGGAAGAATAAAAGAAACATTTATAAAATACAGCACTGCACAAAAAACAAAACTGTACGATATGTACAGCCGATTTTACCGCTGGGCAATGGATAGGTTAACAGATAATGGAATAATTGCTTTTATTAGCAACAGAAGTTTTATTGACAGCAGAACATTTGATGGATTTAGAAAAACAATACAACAGGATTTTGACCATGCTTATATAATTGACACAAGAAGCGATGTAAGAGCTAATCCTAAAATTGCAGGAACAACGCACAATGTTTTTGGAATACAAACCGGAGTTGCAATTTTATTTTTAGTAAAGAGTACACACAAGCAAATTAAAGCAAACCCTTGCCATATCGAATACACAGCGCTTGATGACTTTTGGCGAAAGGAAGAAAAGCTTGCCTGGTTTGCAGAAAATAATTTACAGCAAATTGAATTTGATAATATCACTCCCGATAAAAATAATAACTGGATAAATCTGGGGAATAATGATTGGGAAAGTTTAATATCAGTCGCTGATAAGAAAGTAAAAAATGGAAAAAGTAAGCAATCAATTTTTGAACTATTTTTTGCTGGAGTTCCTACGAATAGAGATGAATGGGTATATGATTTTGATAAGGAAAACCTTACCAATAAAATGAGTTTCTTTTCAGTCCAATATAATTTTTCAATTTCAAATAATATAATTAATGAGAAAATAAAATGGAGCAGAGATTTAAAAAACGAGTTAAAAAGAAAAAATAAATCGACATTCGATTCAAGATTAATTATCAAAGATATTTATAGACCATTTGTAAAAGTTTACCAATACACTGAAAAAATTCTTAACGATGTTCTTACTAAAAATCATTATGAAGTTTATGGAAGTGCTTTAAACTTAAATAATCTTGTCATATGCATTCCTGGAGTAGGAATAGATAGACCTTATCATGTTATTGGTATTGATTGTTTGCCTCATTTGCAAATTACACCAAACGGACAATGCCTTCCACTCTATCGGTACACATCAACAGGCGAACGCATAGACAATATTACAGCTTGGGGTTTGCAGCAATTTAAAGATCATTACAACAAAGAAAAAACTCCTATTGTCATTCCGACGAAGGAGGAATCTGGTAACACAAAAAATAGATCTCTCGTACCTCGGGATGACAAACAGGAGAATGAAATAACCAAAGAAGATATTTTTCATTACACGTATGCAGTGTTGCACAATCCTGCCTACAGAAAAAAGTATGAGCTTAATTTAAAAAGAGAATTTCCACGCATACCTTTTTACGAAAACTTTTTTCAATGGCGGGAATGGGGCAAACAATTAATGAACCTTCACATCAATTACGAAACAGTTGATCCATTTCCTCTATCCGTCATTGCGAGGAGAGCAACGACGAAGCAATCCCCTGAACAAAGTACACATGCTGAGGAGATTGCCACTCCTTCTTTGAAGGCTCGCAATGACGAAATAAAACCTCCCAAAGCAAAACTAAAAGCAATAAAAGAAAGCGGCATTATACAATTAGATGAAAATACAGAACTGCATGGCATAGCCAAAGAAGCGTGGGAATACAAACTGGGCAACCGTTCTGCCTTAGAATGGATTCTCGATCAGTACAAAGAAAAAAAACCAACCGACCCAACCATCGCAGAAAAATTCAACACTTACAAATTCGCAGATTACAAAGACAAAGTGATTGAGTTATTGAAAAGAGTTTGCACAGTGAGTGTTGAGACAATGAGGATTGTGAAGGAGATGGAGAAAGTATAAGCATAATACTAATTATAGGCCACCTTTAAAATAAAAAATGGGAGAAGCGGAATTACACCTTTATCAAAATGCAATTATCATTACATCACACATCATTACTTATGGCAATGCCGCTGATGAAAAACTAACTGCATTAATTCGTGATGAGATAGAGATAATGTGGAATGAACCTGCTGCTATGGTAACAATTAATAGCGAGAAATTTAGTGTAAGATTTAGCATTACTGCTGAATTGCAACCTAATATTGAAATAGAAAAAATATACAGCAATACTGATCCTCGAAATAATTATTTCAGAATAGAAGAATATGCTCAGGGAAATATATCTTTTGTTGATGGGCTGGGTTGTAACACGGGTTATTTTAAGGTTGAAAATTTATACGAAGGCTCTACAACGGCTGCTCATGAATATGGCCACACACTTGGTTTAGATCATCCAAAAAATATGGATTATAGAGGTAAAGGAGTTCCGGGAATTATGTATCCAAGAGGAACACTGGTTGATCCTCAATTTCAGTATGATTCAACAAAACCTGCCGGTGTTGCAGGGGGAACAATGCACCCCATGTACAGAAAAGTTTTTGCCGGAGATATTGCCTTAATAAAATGGAACAAATTAAAATTCGAAAATTCTAAAGCAATAATTGGTGGCTTCACTAATGTTTATCATGAAGATCATAAACAGGCAAATTTTTAGGAATATTAATTTTACATTTCAAGCCTGTTTAATTAATACTCACAATTAGTCATCGTTAACCCGAGCGTATCCGGCCAAAACTATTTGAATAGAAAGTTATATTTACTGTAATGACATCAACCAACAAAACATTTTATTCAGGTATTAGCGGTATAGCCTTGCCTGTACCCAAAACACAATACCCACCTGAGTTTCAAGACAAAAGCCGTTTACATTATTATGCATCATTATTTAATAGTGTGGAGGTAAATAGTATTTTTTATAAACTTCCCAGAACATCCACTGTTGTAAACTGGCGTGATAGTGTTCCCGATAACTTTCAGTTTACATTCAAAGTTTCCAAAACCATAACACATGTAAAAGGGCTTGATTTTAAAGAAGAAGATGTTAATGCCTTTGTGAATACGGTTGAGCACATAGGCGATAAGAAAGGATGTTTGCTGGCACAGTTTCCACCATCATTAAAAATTGATAAGCTGAATGAATTACAAAAATTAGCGGAGGCTCTTGGTAAAACAACGAATGATAAATGGAGAATTGCAATGGAATTCAGAAATGCATCATGGTACGAAAGAGAAGTATTTGAGCTGCTGAATGAATATAATATCAGCATGGTTATTCATGATA
>JALYYX010000237.1 GCA_030946075.1 Bacteroidota bacterium
CATTCATTCGCTTCCATTCATTGGTAAGCTTTGTTTTAAAATGTCCTGTTTTTATTGCTTCCGCATAACTTTGTGTAGTGCCTTTTTGAATGGCAAACCAATCGGTTGCACTCTTCAGGCTGCGATGGACTTCTTCAGGTTTCATATCTGTCCATTCACTTATTACCACCGGAATAGTTGGGATATCCCATTCATTTCTTTTGTTCATTATGAAAGCGCCGTACATACCAATTTGTTCTTCCAGCTTGCTGTGACTGTGATACCAGTGTGTGCCGTGCTGCACAATGGGAAATTTATAGGTATAAGTTGTGTGCGGCTTGATAGGCATTTGAGTAAGAAAAGGAACACCATCCATACGATTGGGAAGAAATAATCCATGCCAATGCAGGGCAGTCACTTCATTTAATTCATTGTGAACATAAATCAGTGCTGTATCGCCTTCTGTGAAAGTAAGTGTTGGCATGGGAATTTGTCCATTAACAGCAATGGCATGTTTTGGTTTTTTTCCAAATGTTACCATTGTATCTCTCACATACAGATCGTAACGCACCGTACGAGGCGGAAATTTACTTGCAATGGTTTTTATGGTTCCCAAATTTGCTTTTGCCATATCCATATCTGCCTTATCCATCTTATCCATTTTCATGTCACCCATATCCATTGATTTATCCATAGATTTATCTTTATCCATTTTCATATTACCCATATCCATTGGCTTGCCTTTATCCCCGCCTGACGGACGGGCAGGCATTTGCATATTATCATGATTTGGATGTGCAATGGCTTTAGGTTTTTCTTTTACCAGCTTCATCCCGCAAATTGGACAGTTACCCGGTTTGGGCGAATGAATCTGCGGGTGCATCGGACAGGTATAGCTGATGGGTTGTGACTGAGTTACATTTTCTTTTTTAGACATATCCATACCCTGCATGTTGTCCATTTTCATATCCTTATCCTTATCCTTATCCATATTCATATTCATGTCCATCTTCTTCGTTGTATCATTCATTGGCATGTTCATGTCATCATGCTTGGGAGTACTTTTTGTTGGAACAACTTTTATAGTTTTTTTCACCAGCTTCATTCCGCATATGGGGCAATTACCCGGTTTATCTTTTTGTATTTGCGGATGCATAACGCAGGTGTAAATGACTTTCTCCGATTGACTGATACCGCTTTTTTTTGCAGCCGGTTTTTTAACTGCCTTTTTTTCCATAGGCATTTTCATTCCCGGCATATCCTTCATATCATGTTGGGCTTTTAATTGAAAAGCTGAGAACAACATGAATAATAACATTACATATTTCATGATTTACTTTTTATATTTATTTACAGCAATCTTTTTTTCTGATAAAAATTGCTTTTAGTATTCTTACTATTGTCTTGCCTATTGTTTTAAACATTTCAATTTTTTATTTCCATGCTATCCTTTGTGTGTGTCACCCAATTAGTAATATTCTTTTTATTTTCTTCACTAAGTTTTGCATCGGTATGCATAATTGTATAAGATGATATAGGCATTGAACCATCGTTAATACTTTTTGCAATAGCTCTTAATTTGTTTGCCTGTTTTCTTTTAGAATAACTTCCAAATTCACTAAAATTGAGATTTGCTTTTCCATCCTTTATATGATTTGCCATGATCCATCCCATTGGCTGAATGTTTATGTACCAGGGATAACGTGTGTTATTGCTATGGCAATCGTAACAGGAATTTTTTAAAACGCTTAAAATATTTCCGGGCACATTGATGATTTTTGTTATATCTGTTGGCAACACCTGCCCACTTGTATTGTGGGCAGGGCGAATAAATTGAATTATAATAAATACAATAAATAATCCCATCAGAATTTTTTTCAGGATTCTCATACTTTTATTTTATTTCTTCTTTCATGTTACCGCATGTTGGCATTTTTTTACCGAGATAAGGATTTTTAATGTCCTTTACTTCACTCAACCAGATAGCGCCTTTATTGTTATTATACATCGGGCAAAAATCTTTGTACA
>JALYYX010000284.1 GCA_030946075.1 Bacteroidota bacterium
ATTAAGCTGCGAAACCAATACTTAATAACATCTATGGATAAATGTGAATACATTTTAACCATGTGTAATTATGTAATTTCTTAACTATAATCTATCTTTAAGGGATAATATACTTTGAAAAAATCAATAACCTGTAGAATAATAGTGTTTAAACTTTTGACAGCATTGGGTTTGTTTGCCCAAATTCAAGCAGCTCACGGTCAAAGCTTTTCTTTTAATTGCAGAAAAGACACAACAATTCCTTGTACCATTCCCTGCATAACCCTTAAAACCACTATCCCCGATATTCATGCATCTACTAATTCATATACTGTTAATCAAATTTCTGCATTGAGTTGTTTCAGGCCCTACATAAGCCCTTCGGCACCCGGGCCTTCAGCAAATCTAACTATTGACGACAGATATTCTCCACAGATAGACATTACATTTCCATTTTCATTTTTTGGTTCTGCTTACACAAAATTAATTGCAAGCACAAATGGTTATATAAGTTTTGATACTTCAAAAAAATTGTCGTTTAGTCATTTTGGTATTTTGCGAAATTCCAATACTTTAAGTGCTACTACCGGAATTCCGGAGGATTTACCCAGCCTTTTATACGACAAGGCTTTAATAATGGGACCTTATCACGATCTTGATCCCAATAATTCTACTTCTGCGCAGCAAATTAAATATGATGTTGTAGGTACAGCACCTTACAGAAAATGGATATTGAGCTATTACAATGTTCCACTTTATACAACTGCATGCTTAAACCTTGCTACCAATACCCATCAAATAGTTTTGTATGAAACTTTAGGAATAGTAGAGATATTAATTTTTGATAAGGAAATTTGTCTTAATTGGAACAAAGGCAGAGCTATGATTGGAATGCAAAGTATAAATAAAATCTCAGCAATTATGGCACCGGGGCGGCAAGCCACCAGTGCTCCATGGGGCAATAAAGGCATGAATGAAAGCTGGCGTTTTACTCCTTCGTCGGGATCATCACTATTTAAAAAAGTTGAGCTTTATGACTTATCCGGGGCCTTTGTTACTACCGGAGTTGCAACGAAAACAGGAAATAATTTTGATGTGAGTTTTAATCCAGTTTGTCCGCCAGGATTTGGTGCAACTTACATTGTAAAATCTTTTTATCAAAATCCCGGTAATTCTGCATCTGATATTATTGCCACAGATACAATTAATGTTTCAAGAGGCGAACCTGTTATTGTCAATATTTCTTCAGCACGTTGTAATATAGGAAGCATGGGTTCTGTCACAGTTACATCTCCAACAGGTGCCGGATATGAATATTCTATTGATGGTATTAATTGGCAAACATCAAATGTATTTACGCTGGCTGTTGGCAATTATACTGTTTATACAAGAATTGCAGGCAGCAGCTGTGTTTCAACTAAAATGTTTTCTATAGATTATGCTCCTTTGAGCGCATCAATATTAATTATGCCAACAGCATGTTCAGGGCCTCCTTCAGGAAGTATTACCATATTTCCTGCAAACGGTACTGCACCTTATTTGTATTCATTAAATGGGAATCCTTATCAAAATTCTAATGTGTTTTCAAATCTGGCTTTTGGTAATTACACATTAGACGTTAAGGATGTTTATGGATGTACCTTTTCAACAACAGTTTTTATTAATACTGTAAGCCCGGTATTTACAGCCAATGTTACAAATACATTATGTGGAACTACAAGTGCAGGCTCTATTTCCATATCAATTCTTTCGGGTGTAGCCCCATACTCTTACTCAATAGATGGTGGACCATTTCAAAGCTCGAATGTATTTGATAATTTAATAGCAGGTACATATAGTATTACTGTGAAAGATGCTACAACATGCTCCTCAACCCTTTCTGTAATCGTAAATTCAGATGTAACCTTTATTACTAATTTATCTTTCAATATGCCATCTTGCAATGGGAATAGTAATGGGAGTATTACAGTTTCACCATCAGGTATATCTCCTTTTCAATATGCTATAAATGGAAATGCATATCAAAGCAATAATATATTTAATAATCTGTCAGCAGGGCCTTACATTTTGCATATTAAAGATTCATTAGGCTGCGTGAAAGACAGTGCTGTTAATCTCTTACAGCCAAATGTGCTAAAAATAAGTAACATTACAACATCTGCGACTTCCTGCGCAACTCCTGATGGACAAATAACTATAAAAGCTAATGGTGGCACAACCCCATATATCTACTCAATCGATAAGGGGAATAATTTTCAGACGAATAATTTTTTTATTACGAAATCAGGTACCTATTCTGTTCTTGTAAAAGATAGTAATGGTTGCATAACTACCGGATCAGCAGTGGTACAAGCTCTTAATAATGATTTGGCATTAGAGTTAGGACCTGACAAAACACTTTGTTATGGAGATAGTATTTCTCTGGTTTCTACTACTACTCCACAGGCTGATTATTTTAGATGGAGCCCCACTTTAGGCTTAAGTGATTCTACATCCGGTAATCCAGCCGCAAGTCCGGCAGATACCATAAAATATTTTCTTATCGCTAAGTCCGGTTACTGCCAGCGAATCGATAGTATCACAGTTAATGTATTACATAAACCAATTGTAAATGCAGGCGCTGATACAACTATATGTTACAATTCCTATGCAGTATTAAAGGGGGTAGCAAGTAATTTATCCGGATCCGTAAATTATGCATGGTTGCCTGCTAATGAAATGGTAAGCCCTAATTCTTCCACTACAACAGTTTGGCCGAAAGAAATTCGCCCTCATACTTACAGATTTCAGGTAACAGATAATTATGGCTGTAACTTTAAAATATTTGATGATGTTACTGTTATAATGAATCCACCTGTGCCGGCGTTTGCAGGAAACGATACGGTTGCTTCTTTTGGAGTTCCCCACCAATTAAACGGAAGTGGAGGGATTAGCTATATATGGACTCCTGCTAATGTTTTAGATAATTCATTCGTAAAAAATCCTATTGCAATTTTAAAGGCAGATACAAAATTTAATTTAACCGTTAAGGATACATTAGGTTGTATAGGTACAAGCTCAGTATTGGTAAAGGTCTTTAAAGGTTCAACCTATTATATTCCTAATGCGTTTACGCCTAATGGTGATGGATTGAATGATATTTTCCGGGGAGTAGCACCAGGAATAGAACAAACTTTTTATTTTAGGATATACAACAGGCTTGGGCAATTATTATTTGAAAGCAGAAATGTAAACAATGGATGGGATGGTAAGTTTCAGGGTATTCCGCAACCTCCGGCAGTATATGTTTGGATTATTAAAGGGTTAGATGTATTTGGAAATATTATTGACTTAAAAGGAACTGTAACATTAATACGATAGAGGCTTAATTTTTTCAAAAAAAAAATTACATTATATGGGTGTATTATTATATCCCGTATAAAAATTGTGAATGAATATAATCTACTACATCTACGAGGCTATGGGTGCTTTCAAAAACTTTTAATTGTCTGTCTGCACCGGTTCCACCCTCAAGCATTTTATGAACATGGCTTATAGCATTTCGTATTCCAAGAGGGGTTATAACGTCATCAATAAAATCCAGTAACTCATAAATTAAAACACGTGTATTCACTTCGGTTTCCTTACCAAAATCTATCATGCTGCCATCAATACCATATCGGCCTGCCCGCCACTTATTTTCATTAATTAAGATGCGGGGATACATCA
>JALYYX010000113.1 GCA_030946075.1 Bacteroidota bacterium
TTTTTTTAAGAGGACGGCAAAGATACTCTCACTCACTTTCGCTACCAAAAATATTCTCATTAATTATGTCTTCATAATTGTAATTTTGCTCCTCAAAAATTTAGTAAATAAAAATTAAATATGAGCACAGTTAAAGTTGCAATCAACGGTTTCGGAAGAATAGGTCGTTTGGTTTTTCGCCAGATATACAATATGGAAGGGATAGAAGTTGTTGCCATCAACGATCTTACAAGCCCGAAAGTACTGGCACATCTATTAAAATATGATAGCGCTCAAGGCAGATTTGATCAGCAGGTAACTTCTACAGAAAATGCCATAGTTGTTGATGGGCATGAAATAAAAATCTATGCTCAAAAAGATCCTGCACAAATTCCATGGGGCACTCATAATGTAGATGTGGTAATTGAAAGCACAGGATTTTTTACTGATAAAGAAAAAGCGCAGGCTCATATTACTGCCGGGGCAAAACGTGTGGTGATTTCGGCACCGGCCACCGGCGATTTAAAAACTGTGGTGTTTAATGTTAATCATAATATTTTAGATGGTAGTGAAACAATCATTTCATGTGCATCATGCACAACAAATTGTTTGGCACCAATGGCTAAAGTGCTCAATGATAAATTTGTGATTAATGCCGGTTTCATGACAACCATTCATGCTTATACAAATGATCAAAATACTTTGGACGCACCACATCCCAAAGGTGATTTAAGGAGAGCGAGAGCCGCTGCACAAAATATTGTACCTAACAGTACTGGCGCAGCAAAAGCAATCGGATTGGTTTTACCTGAGCTTAAAGGAAAGCTTGATGGTGTAGCTCAAAGAGTGCCAACTATTACCGGATCGCTCACTGAGTTAACAACATCTTTGGGTAAGAAAACAACAGTTGAAGAAATTAATGCGGCCATGAAGGCCGCCAGCAACGAGAGTTTCGGATATACTGAAGATGAGATCGTAAGCACAGATATTATCGGCATTCACTTCGGCTCTTTATTTGATGCAACGCAAACAAAAGTTTTAACCGTGGGTGATACACAACTTGTAAAAACTGTCAGCTGGTACGATAATGAAATGAGTTATGTATCGCAATTGGTACGCACAGTACATTTCTTTGCAGGGTTGATAAATAAATAATGCAATTTTTAGAAGTAGATTTTAAGTATTAAATTTGAGAAAGTACAATAATGGAAACCGAACTATTAAAAAGGATCACTGTTAATCCAGGCATATTTAATGGGAAACCTATAATACGCGGAATTCGATTTACGGTTACTGATATATTGGATTTGCTTTCTTCAGGAATGACTCCGGAAGATATAATACAGGATTTTCCTTTTTTAGAAAAAGATGATATAAGAGCTGCATTATTGTATGCCTCTTTACGGCTTAAAAATACTTTAATAATTAATGCAGCCTGATTGGGAAATATGGCTGGATAATCAGCTATCATCATCACTTGCCAAATTAATTCAAACCGAATTAGGAATTATCACAAAATCTGCCTTCATTTTAAAAGCTAAAAAATTAATCGATTATGAAATATATATGCTTGCTAAACAAAAGGGGCATGTAATATTAATTACAAAAGATGCAGATTTTCCTTCTCTGTTAACACAGTACGGGTCCCCTCCAAAGGTTATTAAATTAAATACTGGCAATCTTCCTACTAAAGCTCTTTGGATTAAATACAAGAAGAATTTCACATCCGCAATAAAACTTTTGCAAAACACTAAGGCAGAAGTTATTTACATAGAATAATTAAGGTATGAGCAAATTTTCTGAATATAATTTCAAAGGCCAAAAAGCATTAATCCGCGTAGATTTTAATGTGCCGTTAGATGAGCAATTTAATATTACCGATGATAACAGGATGAGAGCATCAATACCTTCTATTCAAAAAGTTGTAAAAGATGGCGGCAGTGCTATTTTAATGTCACATTTTGGAAGGCCAAAGAATGGGCCGGAAGATAAATACTCATTAAAACATCTGGTTAGTCATCTGCAGCAACTTTTAGGAAATGAAACCAAAGTTTTATTTGCCAAAGATTGTATTGGAGAGGATGCAATAAATAAATCCAAAAATTTACAACCCGGTGAAGTTTTGCTTTTAGAGAATCTCCGCTTTTATAAAGAAGAAGAGAAAGGTGATGAAGGCTTTGCAGAAAAATTGAGCAGGCTGGGAGATGTATATGTAAATGATGCTTTTGGCACAGCGCACCGGGCGCATGCGTCTACAGCAGTTATTGCAAAATATTTTTCCGATGACAAAAAAATGTTTGGTTTGCTAATGGAAAAAGAAGTTGAAAGTGCTGAAAAGATTTTACATAACAATGAAAAACCTTTTACTGCAATAATTGGCGGTGCAAAGGTTTCGGATAAAATATTAATAATTGAAAACTTACTTGAAAAAACAACTGATATTATAATCGGGGGCGGAATGGCGTATACTTTTTTTAAAGCACAAGGTGGAAAGATTGGTAATTCTCTTTGCGAAGATGACAGGATTGGTACGGCAAAAGAATTATTGCAGAAGGCTGCAAAAAAAAATGTTTGCGTTCATCTTCCTTCAGATTCTATCATTGCTGATAAATTTGATAACAATGCAAATGTTTCGGGAGCATTAAGTAACAATATCCCTGATGGCTGGATGGGGCTTGATATTGGTGAAATGGCTTGCGAAAATTTTACTAAAGTTATCATGCATTCCAAAACCATTTTATGGAACGGCCCTATGGGAGTTTTTGAAATGGAAAA
>JALYYX010000365.1 GCA_030946075.1 Bacteroidota bacterium
CTAATTCAGGAAGTAAAATCTCAACACCATTTTTTCCGGAGATTTCTTCTTCTGCTGTGGCAGCAATTATAAGATTGTATTTTAAATTTTCTTTTTCATAGAAATAAAGAAAAGCAGAAATCAGTGAAACCAAAGCGCCTCCTGCATCATTGCTTCCTAAACCAAAAAACTTATTTTCTTTTTCAATGGGAGAAAAGGGATCCAATGTATAGCTCTTGTTGGGCTTTACTGTATCGTGGTGAGAGTTAAGAAGAATAGTTGGTTTTGAATCATCAAAATATTTATTTTTTGCCCAAATATTATTTAAATATCTTTCTGTTGAAACATTTTTTGTTTGCAAAAATTGCTCAATAAGTAATGCTGTATTATCTTCCTCTTTACTAAAGGATGGTGTTGCAATTAATTTTTTCAGAAGATCAATTGCATCTTGTTGCATTATTTTTAAATCAGTACTCATTAATAACTGTTGTGCCGGATAAACCGGAAATTAATTGATGCAGGTTTTCAGCATTACCAATAATAACCTTATTTACACCGCTGCTCAATGCGGCGAAAGCATTGTCCAGCTTGGGTATCATACCTGAGTGAATTATTTGTTTTTCTTTTAAATTTATATAAGATGAAGTATTAATTTTTTTAATTACTGAATTTTCACCATCAGTATTTTGCAAAACACCTTTTTTCTCAAAGCAATAAATTAACGTAACTGCATGCTTACCAGCCATACTTTTTGAAATTTGTTGTGCAATTGTATCAGCATTAGTATTAAGGAGCTGACCTTTTTTATCATGTGATACAGAAGCAATGACAGGAACTAAATTTTCATCCAGCAAGCACTGCAACCACTCACTGTTTATTGAATCAATATCGCCAACAAAACCATAATCAATTGTTGGATGATTTCTTTTATGTGCTAAAATTAAATTACCATCAGCACCACATAACCCGATTGCATTGCAATTATTGGATTGCAATTTGGCTGTGATATTCTTATTGATGTATCCTGCATACACCATGGTAATCACCTTTAATGTTTCTGCATCTGTTATTCTTCTTCCATCAATAATTTGCTGCGGGATATTTAACTGTTGTGCAAGATTTGTAGCAAGCTTTCCACCTCCATGAATTAATATCTTCTTCCCATTAATTAAAGCAAATTCTTTTAAGAATGAAGAAAGTTTTTGCTCATCGTCTATGATGTTACCACCGATCTTTATAACGTATAATTTATCCATTGCTCTGCAGAATTTCGCTTAATACAGCCTGTGCTGCCCATACCCTGTTTGATGCTTGTTGTGTTACTATGCTGTGTTTGCCATCTAAAATTTCATCACTCAACTCAACATTTCTTCTCACAGGTAAGCAATGCATAACCTTTGCTTTATTTGTAAGCTTTAATTTCTTTTTCGTAAGCATCCACCCGGGATCATTGCAATATATTTTTCCGTAATCCTCATAAGTGCTCCAATTCTTTACATAAACAAAGTCAGCATCTTTTAATGCTTCATCCTGGTTATGGGTTATGGCGGCACCTTTTGTAAACTGTTCATCCAACTCGTATTCTTCAGGATGAGCGATCACAAAATCCGCTTCTCCCCATTCATTTATCCATTGCGAAAAACTATTGGCAACACACTGTGGGAGCGGCTTTACATGAGGCGCCCATGTAAGTACGATCTTAGGTTTGCGTTTTTCTGTAAAATTTTCTTTGATGGTGATTATGTCTGCTAAGCTCTGCAAAGGATGAAGAGTTGCGCTTTCAAGGCTTACTACCGGGATGCCGGCATATTTTATAAATTGTTTAATGTACAATTCACTGTAATCATCTTTACGGTTGTTCAGAGAAGGAAATGTACGGATACCTAATACATCAAAATATTTTCCAAGGATAGGTGCAGCATCTTTTACATGTTCAACCGTTGTTCCGCTCATGATAGCTTCTTCCTCAAATTCCAAACTCCATCCTTCACTGCCAATATTAAAAACGATCGATTCCATACCTAAGTTCTGCGCAGCGATCTGAGTGCTTAAGCGTGTACGCATGCTGGGGTTAAGAAACAATAATCCAATTCTTTTATTAGCTCCCATATCTTTTGACTTAAAAGGATCTTTTTTAAAGTCCAATGCTTTTTTTACCAAAGCATTTATATCAGGAACATCATGAACAGAAATAAAATTTTTCATTCTTGATTTACCAGCTTTGAGGATGAGATTATATTTTTTATTTCTACTTTAATTGCTTTTAGAAAAATGTTTGCTTCTTCAATAGTTAATGCAAGTGAAGGAAGGAG
>JALYYX010000371.1 GCA_030946075.1 Bacteroidota bacterium
TTTCAGAATGGAATGCCAACCCTAAAGATCTGCTAACAGCACCATCATTAAATCGTACAGGAACTTATTGGGGGTTTATTTTACAGAATCCGGGTATGCCAGGCGATGCCTACATTAGCTCTGTTTCCGAATTTAAACCAGTAAAAATTTCTTCTGTAAACCCGGAGATTGCAAAATACCCAATTCCAAAAACGGAATTGATAAAATGGAAAGGCCGGGATGGTCAGGAAATAGAAGGGCTCTTAACGTATCCGCTTAATTATGAGAAAGGCAAAAAATATCCTTTTATTTTAAATGTTCACGGGGGCCCGGCCGGTGTTTTTAATCAAAATTTTATAGCCGCTAACAGCGGTACCTATCCCATTGCAGCGCTGGCTGAAAAGGGGATATTTGTTTTGCGATCTAACCCCCGGGGATCTTCAGGCTATAGTGCAAAATTTAGATTAGCCAACCAAAGAGACTGGGGTGGTGAAGATTATTATGACCTAATGAATGGAGTAGACTATGTTATAAGTACGGGCATGATCGATTCAACCAAAATGGGTGTAATGGGATGGAGTTATGGTGGGTTTATGAGCAGCTGGATTGTGGGACACACCAATCGTTTTAAAGCCGCCAGCATAGGTGCGCCGGTTGTTGATCTTGTATCACAAAACATGACGGATGATATAAATGGATTTCTTCCATCTTACATGAAAAAAGAACCTTGGGAAGATTGGGATGTATATATGGCACATTCGCCTTTGCGCTTTGTGCAAAATGTAAAAACTCCTGTTTTGTTACAGCAGGGTGAAGCAGATATTAGGGTACCTATTAGCCAGGGTAAAATGTTTTACAATGCTTTAAAAAGAAGAGGTGTACCGGTTAGGTTTCTTGTATTACCAAGGCAACCGCATGGACCCACCGAACCCAAAATGGTTTTAAAAGTAATGCAAACCAACATCGCATGGTTTGATCAGTATTTGAACGGCACTGCAAAAGGTTTTTAAAATTGCAAAAGGTTTTTAAAATAAGAATAGATGACATAAACAACTTAATTATTAAATTATATGAAGCATAAATTCTTTTTAATAATATTTTTATTTTTTTACATTCAATCGTTTTCTCAAAGAAAAGTTGATACCACCGGGCTGAATAATTACCATAATAAAATTATGCTGGTATTTTATAAATGTAATTCACGGGATGAAGAAGTTAGCAAAGTAATTACAACAAAAAATGCAAATGATATTGAAGTAAGCCGGATGGCTTTATTGCAATGTGCAAATGATGGCTTAAAAACCCTTACTGCTATGGAAGATTTTGAAGGCGATGCCTCATTAAAATATGCCTGCAAAGAAGTTTTGAATTTTTATAAGCAAACTGCCGAATACGACATTCCGCAATTGAGGGATTTTTACTTAATGGATGAAAAATTTACTAAGCGGAAAAAAGAAGTAACAAGTAAGCGAAAACTTTCACAGCAGGAAATTAAAGTTTATAATAATGAAGTAAGAAATTATAATGCTGCGGTAACCCGCTTTAAACAATTAAGCGATTTTATTGATCGGAACCGAAGAACAATTTTAAAAAACTGGAATGCTGCTGAAAAAACTTTTACTGATACTCATCTTTCAGGATATAAAAAATAATTAATTTATTCCGTGCATGGTTTTAAATTTTGATGCAGAGGCTATAATGTATTGATAAAATTCAACCTCCGATGCAGTAACAATAAATTCGTATGAGGGTTTATATTCCATTTTATATTTTTCAAGATCAACACCGCTCAACCCGGTTACTCTTTTTAAAAGACTGTTATTAAAACGATAGTTAACATACTTGTCTTCTTCTTCCTGTAAAAGCCTTTTTTGAAAAGCAAGGTTCATTTTGTTTCTTCTAAATCTAAACATTCCTATTACCTCATCAAGATCCAAGCCTGGTGGGCTTCCCGGTGTGTATGTTGATCTGAGACCTGGTTTTTGATAATCAAATATTTTTGAATAACTAAGGCGGTTCTCGGCCGAGTCCTGCTTATAACTTTTTGAAAATATTTTTACTTCTTTCAGATACTTATATTTTTCCATTACCCTTACACGGAGGGCAACATCAAATGAATTATAATTGCTGATAAATTTAACCGGAAATTTTTGGGTAGGCTTGTTGTTATAAAAAAATGAAATAGAATCTTTTTCCAAAGTGCTGATGTGATATACACCCGATGAATCCGTTAGCGTGCTGGCCCCGCCTGTACTTTTCACAATTACTCCCTCCACTGTATATAATTTTGACGAGTCGTAAACTGTACCTGAAACAATAACTTGCCCAAGCAAAAATCGTGTTTCTGAGAAAAATAAAAAAACAATAAGAAAGCCTTTTAGACAGGGTAAAAATTTTATCACAACCAATATTACAGTAAAGTATGTGATGGATTTTTACCATGCATATTTTTTAACGCTGATTTTGCTTTTTTAAAAAATGCACATCTTCCAAAATGAAAAGTTTCTTATTTTTATTCTCCACTTGAAATAGCACCCGCCTTCGTACCCATTCATTATTAATTTTAAAACTTATCTATTATGTTTATTGTTCGCGACATTTTCCATTTAAAATTTGGGCATTATAAAGATGCAAAAGCTTTGTTTGATGAAGCAAAAAGTAAGAATATGTTTCCCGAAGCCCAGCAATTACGTATGCTTACAGACTTTACCGGAGATTCTTACCGCCTTATTTTAGAACAAGGGCATGATTCTCTTGCCGCTTACGAAAAAAACTTAAGTGAAGGCATGGGCCAGGGCGATTGGAAGCAATGGTACGAGAATTTTAAATCTCATGTTATTCGTTCGCATAGAGAAATTTTGAAACAGGTAATGTAGTATATGCAAGTCCTGATGTTTATCTTATCTTAGTTTTTAAAAAAGTAAGTGAGTAAGAGAACATCATCTTTAAAATATATTTCTCTCTTTTTATTATTTCCATTATTTGTATTTTGCCAGCCTGCGAAAGAAGAAATAAAAAGGTGGCAACAACAAGCCGATAAGATTACAATTATCCGCGATAATTGGGGAGTGCCGCATATTTATGGAAAAACAGATGCTGACTGCGCCTTTGGATTAATTTATGCACAATGCGAAGATAATTTTTGGCAACTGGAAGAAACATTTATCCGCTCATTAGGCAGAAGCAGTGAGTTATATGGAGAGAAAAATCTTGAAAGCGATGCATCTATTGCTTTATTTGAATGTGTAAAAAAAGGAAAGAAGTTTTACGCAGATGCTAATCCATTTTTAAAGTCTTTATGCAATGCCGCAGCTTCTGCCATAAATTATTATTTATATAATCATCCGGCAACTGAACAAAGATTATTGCACCATTATGAGCCGTGGGTCTTTTTAATTACATCTCCTGCAAGCCCTGCAAGCCATGGAATTACACGAAATGAGATGAAAAATAATTTTGTTTTTGCAAACCAAAACCCTTCACACGAGTTTAATGATTGGCTGCAGCAAAAAGAAAGTGGATCTAATACAATGGCATTAGCACCATCTAAAACCACAACCGGAAAAAGTATGCTGCTAATCAATCCCCATGTAAGTTTTTTTGGTGATGGCCAACGCTATGAAGCTCATTTAATAAGTGAGCAGGGATTAAATGTTTCCGGTTTTGCAATGCTTGGAAATTTCTACATCTGGAGCGGATTTAATTCAAATGTTGGATGGTCCCACACAAATACTGCATCCGATTATGAAGATGTTTATTTAGAGCATTTTAATAACCCCTCTGACCCCTCTTTATATCAATATGGAAATGGATTTAAAAAAGAAATCAGGTGGTATGATACATTGTTTTATAAAGAGGGAAATGAATTAAAAACGAAAATATTTCTTTTTAGAAAAACACATCATGGCCCTATCGTTGCCAAACATGATTCACTTTGGGTTACAGTAAAAAATGCAAGTAATAATTCTGCTGAATATATTTTGCAATCATGGAAAATGTGTAAAGCAAAAAATATAAAAGAGTTTACCACCGCAATGAACATTGCGCAGCTTACTACCAACACCAGTTATGCAGATAAGTTTGGAAATATTGCTTACTGGCACGGCAATGCAATACCCAAACGCAATCCAAAATTTGATTGGCGCTCAGGTGTGGATGGCAGGGATCCTGAAACAGAATGGAAAGGGAAACATACAATGAACGAAATTGTTCATGTAATAAATCCTTCATCCGGATGGATACAGAATTGTAATTCCACTCCTTACGAATCAGCAGGAGGAAGCAGCCCTAAAAAAGAAAAATATCCTGCATACATGTCTTACGAAGATGAGAATTTCAGAAGTGAAGAAGCAATACGTTTATTGTCATCTTCCGGAAAAATTTCTTATGAAGATTTTCAAAAATTAGTTGTGAGCAACCGATTACCAATGATGGCTGATTGGTTACCGGGCATTATCAGTGCTTGCGATAAGGAATCTATAAAACATTCTGAGCTTAAAATAAAATTGGATGCAGAAGTTGATACATTAAGAAAATGGGATTACCGGTATTCTGTAAACAGCTATGCTACTACACTTGGTGTGGCATTTTATTATGCATATACAAATTGGATTCGGCAGCAGGATAGAACACCGGTAGAAGCAGTACGGATAAACAGATTTCCAAAAAAGTTCCCTTTATCAGATAGTATTACAATACAGATTTTATTAAATGCTGTTGATGATCTCCAAAAAAATTATGGAACTGCTTTTATTGAATGGGGAAACATAAACAGATTGCAGCGTATTCACACAAGCGGAACGTTGGAAAAGTTTGATGATAGTAAACCGAGCATTCCCGTTGGTGCGGTACCCGGTTTAATGGGATCTTTATTTGCTTTTAATACAAGAACCGATGGGGGTCAGAAAAAGATGTATGGCATTAGCGGAAGCACTTATGTTGCAGTTATTGAGTTTGGCAAAAAGATAAAAGCAAAATCAATACATTATTTTGGAACATCCGCAAATCCTTTATCACCACATTATTTTGACCAGGCAGCCTTGTACTCTCAGGCAAAATTTAAAGATGCATATTTTTATAAGGAAGATATTTTAAAACATACCGAAAGAAAATATCATCCCGGAGAGGAAAAATTGTGATCTGTTATAATCTTTTCAATTATAATGGGATAAAATTTATGTTCTAACGCATGAATTTTTTTAGCTAATGTATCTGCCGTTTCATTTTCATCAATATTGCATTTTT
>JALYYX010000372.1 GCA_030946075.1 Bacteroidota bacterium
AATTTTGTTTGGGCTTGTAAAAATTATGATGGTGATGTGCAGAGTGATACAGTGGCACAAGGTTTTGGTTCATTGGGATTGATGACTTCAGTTTTAATAACACCTGATGGAAAAACTATGGAGGCTGAAGCAGCGCATGGCACTGTAACCCGCCACTATAGGGAGCATCAGGCTGGCAAGCCTACTTCTACAAATCCTATTGCATCTATTTTTGCATGGACAAGAGGATTGGCATTTCGTGGTAAGATGGATAATAACCAACCCTTGATTGATTTTAGTAATGCACTGGAAGCTGTTTGTATTGAAACGGTTGAGAGTGGAAAAATGACAAAAGATCTTGCAGTAACAATTCATGGAAATAAAGTTTCTCATGGAGAGCATTATCTGTATACTGAAGAATTTTTAGATGCTTTAGATGAAAATCTGAAAAAGGAAATTCAGAAATAATTTTTTAAGAACAATTAACTTTATCTTTCATTCCGCGTGAAGAAAATAAATACTTTCAAACAGCGTTTACTGTACAAGAAATTTTGTGTGGAAAATGAGGAATAAATGAAAACAAGTTTTTACATTTACAAATGTATCTATCTGAAATAAAAAATTATGTCTAAAATTTTAGTTGTAGATGATGATCTTGATATTTTAGTGGTAATGGAAATATTACTCACAATGAAAGGTTTTGAAGTAGAAGTTACAGCCAAGTGGGAGAATACTTTTGAAAAAGTTGAAACCTTTAAGCCTGAACTAATTTTATTAGACGTCCTTATTTCAGGAAATGATGGAAGAACAATTTGTAAGCAACTTAAATCTCAGGATGATACTAAACATATACCTATTATAATGTTTTCCGCACACCCTAGTGCAGCCGCCACCATAGCGGATTATGGGGCTAATGACTTTATTGCCAAACCTTTTGATGTAAATGATCTTCTGGCAAAAGTGAATTCACAACTAGCATTAAAAAACTAATCTCATAAAAATAGCCGCTCAAAAAAGCAGCTATTGTATTTACATTATATTCAGTATTACTAATCTTTATTACTGTTACTACGCATAAGCGCCACAAGTAATAATAAAAACACTGCACCACCTACAATCCAAACCCATGGTTGAGCGTACCAATTACCATCGCTTTTTGTAATATTTACATCCACTTTACCGCCGCCATTATCCTGTGCAAAAGTAATTGTTTGTACAAGGCATAACATAAGTATTGCGATAAAGCCTTTAAAAGCAACAGAAATGTTTTTAATACTTTTCATAAAAATTTGTTTAGTGTTAAAGAATATTTGTTTAATCATTTACCAACAACCGAGCCAGAGTAAATATTTATTCAGCTAAAATAATTGTTTATAATGGCTGTGGCAAATTTTTCTCATAAAAATATTAATGTATAAATCCACCGCCTTCTATTTTCTGTTAGCCGTATATTTGTTCAATGTTATCTGTAAGCAATCGCGGTAAATTAATGCCGCCCTCCCCTATCAGAAAATTGGTTCCTTATGCAGAGGCTGCAAAAAAAAGAGGAACTAAAGTTTATCATTTAAACATTGGTCAACCCGATATTGAAACACCACCACAAATATTAGATGCTGTCAGAAATTCTGATTTTAAAGTGCTGGAATACAGTCACAGCGCAGGGAACGAAAGCTACAGAAAAAAATTAGTGAAGTATTATAGCAGAGTTGGTATTTCTGTAGACTATAACCAGATAATAATTACAACCGGAGGTAGTGAAGCAATCTTATTTGGATTTATGAGTTGCCTGGATGTGGGTGATGAGGTAATAATTCCTGAACCTTTCTATGCAAACTATAATGGATTTGCAGTTGCCGCAGATATTGTTGTAAAACCTATAACATCAAATATTGAAACGGGCTTTGCCTTACCAGCCATTGCAGATTTTGAAAAAGCAATCACACCAAAAACAAAAGCTATTGTTATTTGCAATCCAAATAATCCCACAGGTTATTTATATAGTAAGCAGGAAATGGAGACTTTAAAAGAAATAATTATAAAACACAATTTATATTTATTTGCTGATGAAGCCTACCGCGAATTCTGTTATGATGGAGAACATTTTAGTGCTATGAACTTAATTGGAGCTGAAGAAAATGTTGTATTAATGGATACAATAAGCAAACGTTACAGTGCTTGCGGAGGCAGGATCGGTGCATTGGTTACAAAAAATAAAAACGTATTGCAAACTGTGATGAAATTTGCACAGGCAAGATTGAGTCCACCAGGCTTTGCACAAATTTTGGGAGAGGCTGCAGTTGATTTACCTGCAAATTATTTTGAGAAAACAAAAGCTGAATATAAATTAAGAAGAGATACAATTGTAAAAAGATTGAATGCAATTCCCGGCGTTTTTTGTCCCAATCCCGGTGGCGCATTTTATGCAATGGCAAAATTACCAGTAGATGATGCTGATGTTTTTTGCCAGTGGCTGCTGGAAAGTTTTTCTTACAAAAACCAAACTGTTATGCTTGCACCCGCAAGTGGCTTTTATGGTACAAAAGGCTTGGGTAAAAATGAAGTTAGATTAGCCTATGTTTTAAATACAGAATCCATTAATGCTGCAATGGACTGCCTGGAGAAGGCTTTGGAACAATACCCGGGAAGAACTCCAAACAAACAAATACATAAGCAAACAGCTTTGTAAGCAACATTCCATGCCTTATCTTTGCACCCCAAAATGTCGGGGTAGCTCAGCTGGTTAGAGCATCGGATTCATAACCCGAAGGTCGGCAGTTCAAGTCTGCTCCCCGATACAAAAAGGCTCTTATGGGCCTTTTATTATGCTTTATACGGTGTACATATTATTTTCTGAGAAATATAATAAAATCTATATTGGATATACTTCAAATCTTATTGAAAGATTTCATTCTCATAACATATTGTCAAATAAGGGATGGACAATAAAGTTCAGGCGTTGGAAGGTAATTTATTGCGAATATTTTGAAAAGAAATCGGGAGGCAATTAAAAGAGAAAAAGTATTAAAATTTTCAAAGAACAGAGAATGGATCCGAAAAAAAATATTATTTGAATATAAGAACGGATTCATACCCGCATGAGGCGGACGATAGTTCAGGTCTGCTCCCCGATACAAAGCCTGCACCTGCGTTTCAGGCTTTTATATTTTGTACCTTATTTTTGTACAAATCTTTATCATGCAAATAATATTAGTGTTGCACAATCTCATTCGTTGGGCTGTTTTACTGTTTGGATTATTAACAGTTATACGAGCTATCTCAGGATTATCAGGCAAAAGAAATTATACAGCGGCAGATAGCAGAAGTAATTTCTTTTTTATGCTTAGCTGCGATATTCAATTTCTTTTCGGCATACTATTATACTTTACAAACGGCTGGGCTGATAGATTAAAAAATCTTGGCAATAATATGAAAGATTCAAACAACCGCTTTTTTACAATGGAACATGAAGTGCTAATGATTATTGCACTTATATTAGTTCATGTTGGCAGGGTTTCGGTAAAAAAAGCAACAACACCCACGGCTAAACATAAACGCACCTTACTATATTTTGGGCTAGCAATAGTATTAATATTAGCAGCAATTCCATGGCCTTTCAGGGAAGCAATTGCAAGGCCTTTATTAAGATGGTTTAATTAATTTGTAACGATAATTAGGATTTTAATGATTGAAGAAAATGCATTACCGATAATTCTTGTTACAAATGATGATGGCATAACAGCACCCGGCATCCGCAATTTAGTAGAGGCAGTTCGTGGCCTGGGACAGGTTGTAGTGGTAGCCCCTGATAAGCCACAAAGCGGAATGGGGCATGCAATAACCATTGGCGTTCCATTGCGATTGAATAAAGTAGAAGAGATGTTTGAAGGTGTGGAAACCTGGCAAACCAGCGGTACACCCGTTGATTGTGTTAAACTTGCAGTTGATAAAATATTACACCGCAAGCCCGATATTTGTTTAAGTGGAATTAATCATGGTGCCAACCATTCCATTAATGTAATTTATAGTGGCACAATGAGTGCTGCCATGGAAGCCAGCATTGAAAGCATCCCCAGCATTGGCTTTTCATTACTCGATTACAGATTTGAAGCAGATTTTACAGCAGCAAAATTTTATGCTCATAAAATTGTAGAAAGTCTTTTAAAAACAAAAATGGATAAGCATTTATTATTAAATGTAAATTTTCCCATAGTTCCGTTAGAAGAAATGAAAGGAATAAAAATTTGCAAACAGGCGTATGCAAAATATGAAGAAGATTTTGACGAACGAATGGATCCCCATGGAAAAAAATATTATTGGCTTACAGGCGAATTTAAAAATTTTGACAAAGGAAATGATACGGATGTGTGGGCACTGCAAAATAATTATGTAAGCGTTGTACCTGTGCAATTCGATCTTACCAATTATGAATTAAAAAAACAACTTGAAAAAAACTGGAAGATAAATGATATTTAAAAAAGATAATTTCGTTTTTGGATTGGCGCTCGGTTTCATCGCTCCGTTATTTGGTTTCATTCTATATAAATACATAAAATACCGTGCCTTTACATTTGCTGAAATGCTGCAATGGTTAAAACTAAATCCTAATCTTATCACTGTTTTCATAAGTGTGTCCTTATTTGCAAATGCAGCGCTGTTCACTATTTACATTAATGGCCATCGTGATAAAACAGCAAAAGGAATTTTTGTTCTAACAATTATTTATGCAATAATTGCTATGGCGTTTAAATATTCATAAAATTTTTATTCACCATCTTTAAATCTTTTGGCAGCATCGTTGTGTCACTCCCTTCAACGGCATACCTTTATTCATCAATATTTTATTTAGGTAAATATGAAATATTACATCATAGCCGGCGAAGCCTCTGGTGATTTACATGGCAGTAATCTAATTAAGGAATTACAAAAACTTGATGCCCATGCAAACTTTCGGGTATGGGGTGGAGATAAAATGAAAGATGCAGGAGCCACGCTGGTAAAGCATTTCAAAGATCTCGCTTTTATGGGCTTTGCTGAAATTGTTAAAAACCTTCGCACTATACTTAATAATTTAAAATTTTGCAAACATGATATTCTACAATACAAACCTGATGCAGTTATCATGGTGGATTTCCCCGGGTTTAATCTGCGGCTTGTAAAATGGGCTAAAGAAAATAACCTTAAAGTTATCTTTTACATTTCTCCCCAAGTGTGGGCATGGCAAGAGAGCAGGGTTTCTTTGGTATTAAATTATGTAGACAAAATGCTTGTTATTTTGCCGTTTGAAAAAGAATTTTACAAAAAATACAATTATGATGTTGATTATGTTGGTCATCCCCTTGTGGAAGTGGTAGAAAAGTTTAAAGAAGAAAATATTCAATACCCAACACTCAATATTCAAAACTCAACAAAAAATATTGTTGTTCTTTTGCCGGGCAGCAGAAAGCAGGAAATAAAAAGAAAACTTCCTATCATGCTGAAGGTTTCAAAATATTTTCCTGAATATCAATTCATAGTTGCAAAGGCTCCCGGAATTAAAGATGAATTTTATGATGAGTTTTTATTTTCTTATAAAAATGTAAAAGCTGTTTCCGACCAAACCTATTCAATATTATTTAAGGCAAAGGCAGCATTAGTAACATCGGGCACTGCGACTTTAGAAACAGCATTATTCGGAGTGCCCCAGGTGGTGTGTTATAAAGGCAATGAAATCTCATACCAGATTGCAAAGAGAATAATTAAATTAAAATACATAAGCCTTGTAAATCTTATCATGAATAAAGAAGTGGTAAAAGAATTAATTCAAAATGATCTTACAGTAAAAAACTTACAATATCAATTACAGGAATTGCTCACCAATGCAAACAAACAAGAGCAAATAAAAAACGATTATAATAATCTGAAAAATTTATTAAAGAAAGGAGGTAATGCATCTGCAAATGCAGCAAGATTAATTTACAATTTTATAAGCCTCCAGAAATAAATAATAACAATAATTAATTATAAGCAGTATTTGTGTTAAGGCAAGTCTCGCCTATCGGGGG
>JALYYX010000373.1 GCA_030946075.1 Bacteroidota bacterium
ATCTTTGGATGTGTGGCTTTCCCAACATTATGTAAACCAGATGAGGGATACTCCTACGTTTGTAAATCCTGATCCAAGATTACCGCTAATTGCCAGTCCTACCAGATTTCCTGCATATCCTTATTTAGGTACCCGTAATGGTAAAGGCCGTGTTGGTACAGGAACTACCAAAGATGAATCTTATCTAAGCACTACAGGATTTTATTCAAGCACCAGTTCTCCGCTTTATATAATTACGTATGAAGAAATGAAATTTATAGAAGCTGAAGTTGCTCTTCGTACCAATGATAGACCAAGAGCTTATAATGCTTATCTGGAAGGTATACGGGCAAATATGAATAAGGTTGGAGTATCTGCCGCAGCAAGGGATGTCTATGTCAATCATCCTTCTGTTTCCGTAGGTTCTGCAGCATTAACTTTACAAAATATATTTATTCAAAAATACCGGGCACTCTTTTTAATGCCGGTTACTTGGGATGATGCAAGAAGGTTTGATTACCAATATCCACTATTTCAATTACCCTTAAATGTAAAAACAACCACATTTGTAAGGAGGCTGGTTTACCCCAGTGTCGAAATAAGCCGAAACGGTGCAAATGTACCATCAGTAACAGATGTTACCCAAAAACTTTGGTGGGATCAGCCGTAAATATGTTGTAAAATTTATTAAGCCGCCACCGTGCGGCTTTTTTTATGGCATAAAAGTCGTTACATAAATAAAAAGTATTTTATGCTGCTGGATTTTTTTTCAACTTTAATTAGTGGCTACTTAATTGTGGTGAGTATTTGGCTTATCACTTTTATAATTGTACTGGTACATTTATTCAGACGTACAGATATTACTTTACCTGTACAAATATTCTGGGCATTTATTATTTTTATAGCTCCTGTTATCGGTCTTATTTTTTATCTTATTTATGGCATTCCTAAAAGAAAAAAGCTTTTGGATGTAGAGAAGAAAATTATTGATTAAAACTTCAATAACCATATAAAAAACGTTTATAAAAAATAGCAAAACAGTAAACATTAATATTACACCACTATAGAAATATAAAAAACCGCTCATTTATGAACGGCTTACTTATAACTTATCACTTAAAACGTATAACTCAATATTCGTCTTCATTAAAAAAGAAATCTTCCTGGCTGGGATAATCAGGCCAGATATCTTCAAGGCCTTCATAAATTTCACCGCCTTCGTCTTCAAGTTCCTGCAGGTTTTCAACTACTTCAATTGGTGCGCCGCTGCGAATAGAATAATCAATCAATTCGTCTTTGGTAGCAGGCCATGGTGCATCTTCAAGGTGTGAGGCTAATTCTAAAGTCCAGAACATATTTTATCTCCTTTTGTATTTAAAAAATAAGAAGATTTACCTTCTAATTTTCCGCAAATGTAAAAGTTAAATCGATATAACCAAATATTGTTTTATTCCCATGATTAAAGCAGACTTTTATTATTGTTGCATTTATTGAGTTAAAGAATGCATGCTGTATAATTTTTGTTTTTGTTTGTATTTTAAAATCTACATTTAAACTATGCTTGTTGCAAAAAATATTTATAAAAATTATGGAGCGTTGCCTGTATTAAAAGGCGTTGATGTGGAAATTAAAAAGGGAGAGATCATTAGCATTGCAGGATCATCAGGTGCCGGCAAAAGCACGCTGCTGCACATTCTTGGCACGTTGGATTATGCAGATGATGGAGAAATTTTTTTAGATGATGAACGAATTGATATACTGAAAGGAAAGAAATTAGCTGCCTTCAGAAATACGCATATTGGATTTGTTTTCCAATTTCATCATTTGTTACCGGAGTTTACAGCTCTGGAAAATGTTTGCATACCGGGATGGATTGCAGGAAGAAAGAAAAAAGAAGTAATGATGAAGGCAGAAGAATTATTAAATGTTTTAGGATTACAAGATAGAGGAGAACATAAACCAAATGAATTAAGTGGGGGAGAACAGCAAAGAGTGGCCGTTGCCCGTGCGTTAATTAATAATCCTTCCATTGTAATGGCAGATGAACCTACAGGAAATTTAGACAGCGCCAATGCGAAAGAGCTTCATAATCTTTTTCTTGACCTCCGGCAAAAATTCAATCAAACATTTTTAATTGTTACCCACAATGAAGAGCTTGCTCAAATGAGCGACAGAATTTTGCACATGAAAGATGGGAAAATAATTTAAGTTATTTTTTAAAAAGATTTTCTGTAACAGCATCCTCTTTTATATATTTTATTCACTTTATAATTGCTTTTACCCTTTT
>JALYYX010000382.1 GCA_030946075.1 Bacteroidota bacterium
ATCCTTAGCATTATATTTTGCCGAAAGCTTATGTAGACTTTTCCCACTGATTGGCGCCATTTTCATACTACTATCCAATAATTCAAAACCTTTGTCCCAGCTAAGATGATATGGAAACACCAGCCAGTATTCATCATTGGTAAACCGTGCATTTAGCTTTTTAAGATCCTGTGTGGTGGTATCGTTTCTTTTAAATTTGGTAGTATTACTATCAGTTATAAAAACCACATCATTGGTTTTTGGAAACCATTGCCAGTGGCGGCTTGAGGCTGCCGCAGTATCCCGTTGCACATTAATATAAATTCAAGCATTTGTACATTTTTAAAACTATCAACTCCATTTGCATCTGAAATTAACTGCCCTGCATTTTTTTCAGACGGTTGGTTGCAGCATTGTAAAGCAAAAAAACAAAATAGAATAAGTGCATTTTTCATAAAGAATATTTTGGGGTAAATCATTTATCAAAATAATTAATAAAAGTAACACACAATAACAGGATAATAAGCATAAAGCCTCATTCAATTTTTATTCGTATATATTTAAAACAAATTTTATGCAACGTGTATCCATTTTAATTTCAGTGCTGTTTTTTATAATTACTTCCTGCAACAATGCCCAATCTGTTAAAAAACCATCTATGCAGCAAAGCAAAAAGATACAGGAGTACCCGATGCAATTAACAGCAGCACAGTGGAAGGAAAGATTAACATCCGAACAATATTATATTCTTAGAGAGAAAGGTACAGAACGTGCCGGCACTGGTAAATATGATCATTTTTATAAAAAGGGAACTTATTACTCTGCCGCATCGCTGCAGCCTGTTTTTAGTTCTGAATCAAAATTCGACTCCAAAACAGGATGGCCCAGCTTTACTTCACCCATCAATCCTGATGCTGTGCGACTGGTAAAAGATAATGATGACGGAATGGTACGTTGGGAAGTGGTAGACAGCAAAAGCGGATCGCATTTAGGACATGTATTTGATGATGGCCCTGCGCCAACCGGCAAGCGCTATTGTATAAATTCTCCTGCGCTGATATTTGTTCCGGAAGGTGGCACGCCGCCTGCAAGCCCAAAGGCCAAATAACATTTTACTTATTAAAAATTTATTATGAAAAATTTATCTGTTCAAATTCTTTCGTTACTGATGATTATCTCTTTAACGTCATGTGGTCAAAAGGTAAAAAAAATGGATGCTAAAAATCCCCCAAAAGACTTATCTAAATTTAGTAGGGCCACTTTTGCTTCCGGTTGCTTTTGGTGTATGGAAGGTGTATACGAAAGTGTAAAAGGAGTGGAAGAAGTAATATCCGGTTATTCCGGTGGTAAGGAAGCGAATCCTACTTACGAACAAGTGGGCGCTCATCAAACAGGCCATGCAGAATCAGTGGAGGTTTACTATAATCCATCTGTTGTATCCTATGCTACTTTGCTAAAAGTTTATTTTGCTTCCCAGGATCCAACTCAGGTAAATGGCCAGGGACCGGATCATGGAACGCCTTACCGTTCAATTATTTTTTATCGTACGCCGGAGGAAAAAGCTGCGGCAGAAAAATATAAATCTGAGATACAGAAAAATTTCAATAAACCCATTGCAGCAGAAATTGCAGCCTTTCAAAAATTTTGGCCTGCTGAAGATTATCACCAGGATTATATTCAGCATAATCCGGATGTACCGTATGTTCAGGGTGAAAGTATTCCCCGTATAAAACGTTTTCAAAAACAATTTCCTGAGTTAATAAAACCAGATCATAAATTTTAAATATTCTGAAAAAAATATCAGATCGAAATCATGAAAAAAATATTTCTTTTTATTACCTGTATTTTTTTAGCAGTACATACATTCGCCCAAAAGCCGCCATCACATGTACAGTGGGATAAATTACTAAAAAAGAATGTGAACAATGTTGGACTGGTAAACTATAAAGAATTTCAAAAAGACAGAACAGAACTGGATGCTTATTTGAAAACATTAAGTGATAATGCACCTCAGACCGGCTGGAGTGAAAACGAACAAAAAGCATATTGGATCAATGCCTACAATGCATTTACAATTTCACTGATCCTTCAACACTACCCCGTTAAAAGTATTAAAGATATTGGCGCTGCTATTCAAATTCCATTTGTAAATACACCCTGGGATATTAAATTTATTTCTATTGCCGGCAAAAAATATGATCTGAATAATATTGAACATGGGATGTTGCGGAAAAAATTTAATGATCCAAGAATACACTTCGCCATTAATTGTGCATCTTACTCTTGTCCTGCATTAAGAAATGAAGCGTATACTGCTGACAGGCTTGACCGGCAATTAGATGATGCTGCTAGAAATTTTTTAAATGATCAAATGAAAAACAGGATCAGTCCTGATAAAGCGGGATTATCTAAAATATTTTCATGGTACAAAGGTGATTTTACAAAGAACGGTTCACTTGCAGACTTCATTAATAAATATTCTCAAACAAAAATAAATGCCAATACAAAGATTAATTATCTTGATTATAATTGGAGTTTGAATGAGCAGAAATAAATAAGCTTATGCCGCACATTGTCATCATCGGTAACGGAATTGCCGGCATTACCTGTGCTAGAAATATCCGAAAGCAGGGCAATGATAACATCACGGTGATCTCTTCTGAAACGGAACATTTTTACAGCCGCACAGCGCTCATGTATATCTTTATGGGTCACATGAAGTACGAGCACACAAAGCCTTACGAAGACTGGTTTTGGAATAAGAACCGCATCCAACTTGTAAAAGATCATGTTACATCCATTGATATAAAAGATAAAAAGCTTTCGTTGCAAACCGGCGCCACTATAGGCTATGATAAGCTAGTGATAGCAACCGGTTCTGTTTCAAATAAACCAAATTTCCCGGGAATGGAATTAAAAGGTGTGCAAAGTTTATACGGCATACCCGACCTTGAATTGATGAATGAAAATTCAAAAGGAATAAAAAGTGCAGTAATTATTGGAGGAGGATTAATCGGTATTGAAATGGCAGAAATGTTATTATCAAGAAACATTCATATCACTTTTTTGGTAAGAGAAAATTTGTATTGGGATAATGTATTGCCGAAAGAAGAAGCCCGCATTATATCAAAACATATAAGGGAACACCACGTTGATTTAAAAACCGAAACACAAGTAAAAGAAATTAAAGGCGATAGAAACGGCAAAGTTATTTCCGTCATCACCACAAACGGAGAAGAGATCATCTGCGAATTTGTTGGCGTAACGGTTGGTGTTAGTCCGAATATTTCTCTACTAAAAAATTCAGAAATTGAAACAGCCAGAGGAGTACTGGTAAATGAATTTTTTGAGGCAAACATTCCCGATGTTTATGCCATCGGCGATTGTGTGCAACACAGAAACCCGCCAGCCGGCAGAAAAGCTGTTGAGCAGGTTTGGTACACCGGTCGTATTCATGGAGAAACTTTAGCACCCACACTTGGTGGTAAAAGAACTGCTTACAATCCTGCACCCTGGTTCAACTCTGCCAAATTTTTTGATATAGAATACCAGACGTATGGAACTATAAATCCGCAGGAACAAGAGCATGAAACTTCTTTTTATTGGCAGCATGATAAAGAGCGTATTTGTTTTCGGGCTGTTTATAATAAAGAAGATGAAACCATTATTGGCTTTAATGTTTTAGGCATGCGCCTGCGGCATGAACTATGCGATAAATGGCTGCAGGAAAAAAGAAAGATAGATGATGTGATGATAAATCTTCACCAACTAAATTTTGATCCGGAATTTTTTGATAAACATGAGAGAGAAATTCTTTCATTGTTCAATCAACAAACAGGAAAAAATATAAGCCGCAAAAAGAAAAAGACACTTTCATTTTTCACATGGTAACAACTTCATTTTAAAAAACCGTTATGGCTCAAACCGCTGCACTCAATCCCTCCCTTTCACTCACCGAAAAAAGTGTTGAGCAATCCATTTATCAAAAAGTTGGCGGCATTTGTATGGCTATCGCTATACTTGCGCTGGTGGCTGCTTTGGCGGGTGCAGGTAAAAGTTACCCGGCGATGTTTCTTTCTATTATCATTGGCATGTTTGCATTGGGATCCACCTCTTATGCTATTCCTTATTACCAGGGGCATGCAGGCATTCGCAACAATGGGGTTATGTTTAAAAAGATGACAAACAGGGGAACCATTGCCTGGATATTAGCAATTGTACTTACCGGTTTTTATATCATTATTTATTGGTATCCCTGGATGTTTGAAGGGTTGATACGCATTTTTGATCCGCTTAGTCAACTGCTTACCAATCAACCCGCCAACCAA